>JAZHDE010000175.1:0-3639 GCA_036584515.1 Candidatus Cloacimonadota bacterium
CACTTTCAGCTTCTGGGTGTCGTAGGCGGTCAGGCCCGACAGATTATGACTTCTTCTTACAGGATTACCAAAAGTCTTTGGGAGTGATTGATGCCTACTAAACTTCGTAATTTTCATGAGTTTATGCCCTCGGATGTGTGGAAATGGAAGATCATTGAAAACCGGGTGGATCATCTGATGTCTTTGTACAACTATCAGGAAATCCGGCTTTCCATTCTACAGGATTATGAGGTTTTGCACAAAGGCATCACGGCTCTGATGACCGATGATCAGGCCGATGGCGTGGCACATCACGTGCTCAATCTGGACGGCCCGGATCACAATATCAGCCTGCTCAGTTTGCGTCCGGAAGGCACCATCAGCGTGCTGCATCACACCGCCCGGATGATCAAGCCAAACGAGATTTACCGCTTCTATTACAACGGCCCGATGTTCCGCAAAGACAAAGACATGGCACCAATGGAATTTTACCAACTGGGTGTGGAATTCCTGGGCAGCTCCAGCATCCTGAGCGAAAATGAGGTGATCTGTCTGGGTATGAAGCTCTGTCAGAATCTGGGATTGGACGACGTCTTTCTGGAGATCAACAGCTTTGGCTGCGAGCAGTGCAACTATCCCTATAAAAAGGCCATGCAGAAGTTTCTGAAAGAACACGATAGCAAGCTCTGCAAGTCTTGTTACACAGAACTTTATGCCAATCCTGTCGCCTCCACCAATTGTGGGAAACAAGCCTGCAAGGATTGTCTGATCGATGCCCCCAAAATGAGCGACTACCTGTGCCCCAAATGCAAGGAAAACTTTGTGCGGGTGAAGCAGGTTCAGGCCAATCTGGCACATAAGTATGTGATCAACAACAATCTGGTAAAGAACTTCTCTTATTACAACGAGACCGTTTTTGACTTTGTAATCCACCGGGGAGGCGAACGTCTGGTGATCGGCGGTGGCGGCAGATATGACTATCTGGCAGAGAAAATCACCAGCCAAAAGATCCCGGCAGTTGGTTTTTACCTGAATCTGGATACAATATTTGAAGTGATGGAAGAGCGCCGGATCTTCAGCCGGGATGAAAGTCCCTTCTCGGTTTACATCTGTGCTGAATCCAAGCAAATGGAGATCATGATCCTGCAGATCGCCACAGAGATGCATCTACACGAGATCACCACCGTGATCAGCACAGACAATCTGGAAGCCGAGACAGAGAAAGCCAATGCCCGCAAACGCGGCTGCTCCCTGATGATCCTCCTCCGAGACAACAATATCCGGGAAGGGAAGCTGCTGCTTTACAACCTGGTCAAAGACCACCCGCAATATGTTGCCCTGAATCAGGTGATGGATGAAATCCTGGTGGCAAGAAAAGCATTAGTATAACATAAGGAGAATATCATGCAATCAATTATGACACACCGCGCACCCAGTGCAATCGGACCCTATTCCCAAGCTATTCAAAAGAATGGAATCCTCTTTATCTCCGGACAATTGGGCATAGACCCTCAGACCGGAAACCTGGCGCACGGTTTTGAAGCTCAGACCAATCTGGTCTTTGCCAATATCAAAGCCATCCTGGACGCTGCCGGCATGGGATTTGCCCACATTGTGAAGTGCTCGGTTTTCTTGCAGGATATGAACGACTTTGCGGTGTTGAACGAGATTTACGGCAGATATTTCAGTGCACCCTACCCTGCCCGGGAAGCCATCCAAGTGGCAAGATTGCCCAAAGATGGACTGATCGAAATCTCCGTGATAGCGATGCACTGATGAGTATCACTACCAAAACCGGAGACCGGGGACAGACCTCGCTCTTCAGTGGAGAGCGAGTTTACAAAGATGATCTCCGGGTGGACGCCTATGGCAGCCTGGATGAGCTTGATGCCCACATTGGGGAAGCTAAACACCTGATTCCCGCCGAGATGAAAGAGGAACTTATCGAGCTGCAAAACAAGCTTTACCGCGTGATGGGAACCCTTGCCTCACCCAGCCGGGATTATCCAGTTCCCCTCTGTTCCAAAGATGTGGATGAACTCACCGACAGAGTGCACTACTATGAAGACCGGCTGGAGCTCAAAGGCTTCGTGGTTCCGGGCTCCCTGCCTGCCTCTGCCAAGCTGGACGTCTGCCGCACCATTGCCCGCCGGGCGGAACGTCGCATCATAGCTCTATCCCGTAGTGAGGAAGTTCCGGAGCTGATCCTGAGCTTTGTGAACCGTCTTTCGGATTACTTCTTCATTCTGGCCCGCAGCGTGGAAGCGCTCAGCAATGCAATTGTTTACAAAACCAAGCCGGCAGAACCCGGCTGCAAAGACTAATAAAACAGGAGTTATATAGATATGTATCAGATAGTACTAGTTCGCCACGGCGAAAGCACCTGGAACAAAGAGAATCTCTTCACCGGCTGGACGGATGTGGATCTCTCCGAGAAAGGTCTGCAGGAAGCCAAAACCGCCGGACAACGCCTGAAAGAAAAGGGCTTTGTCTTTGATGAAGCCTGGACCAGCGTGCTCAAACGCGCCATCCGCACCCTGTGGATAGGCCTGGATGAGCTGGATCAGATGTGGATTCCCGTGCATAACGACTGGCGTTTGAACGAGCGTCACTACGGAGCCCTGCAAGGCCTGAACAAAGCCGAAACCACCGCCAAATACGGCGAGGAGCAGGTTACCCTCTGGCGCCGCAGCTTCGACGTTCCCCCTCCTACCCTGGAGAAAAGCGACCCCCGTTATCCCGGCTCTGATCCACGTTACAAACATCTGGATCCCAGCCAGATACCCACCTGTGAATCCCTCAAAGACACCTGCGCCAGAACCATGCCCTTCTGGAATGAAGTGATAGTTCCCCGTCTGATTGCCGGGCGCAGGATGATTATCGCTGCTCATGGCAACAGCCTCCGGGCTATAGTCAAGAACCTCGATGGCATCAGCGATTCCGAGATCGTGAAGCTCAATATCCCCACCGGGATTCCTATGGTTTACCATTTTGACAGCGAGATGAAGGTGACCAAGCGCTATTATTTGGCCAGCGAGGAAGAGCTTTCCGCCGCCACCGCAGCCGTGGCAAACCAGGCCAAAGCCAAGCAATAAATACCCCACAGATCAGGAGTTACCATGAGATATCTCTACAACAAAATAGAGTTCTTCCTGAATGGTGTGCCCAGAACCGCTGTGATCCCTCCGGGAATGACGGCACTGGACTATCTGCATCGGGAACTAGGCCTCTATGGCACCAAATGCAGTTGTAACGAAGGTGATTGCGGTGCCTGCACCGTGGCAATTGCCGAAGCCAGAGAGGGCGGAATCCGCTACGAGGCAATCAATAGTTGCCTCTATCCCGCTGCCCGTCTGCATGGTAAACACCTGATCACGATCGAAGCCTTGGGAACGCCCGAGCAGCTTCATCCCATCCAGGAGGCCATGCTGCAGTTTCATGCCACCCAGTGCGGTTACTGCAGTCCAGGCTTTGTGATGAGTGCCTTTGCCCTCTTTGCCGAGCGGGCTCACCCTTCCCGGGAAGAGCTGCTGGCAGGGCTGGAAGGCAATCTCTGCCGTTGCACCGGTTACGACAGCATCCTCCGCGCCATGCTGGATTTGGCTGCGCGGGACGAGGAGATCGTTCCGCCCCATATCCGCAGTGTGGAGAAGCTATTGG
>JAZHDE010000176.1:0-3622 GCA_036584515.1 Candidatus Cloacimonadota bacterium
CTGGATTCCGGGCAATTCTGCCCCAAAGCCTCTCTCCGTTCGGCTTCGGTGACCCCGTAACCACCCCAAACCCTCACTTCGTTCGGCTTTGGGGACCCCGGAACCACCCCAAACCCTCACTTCGTTCGGCTTTGGGGACCCCGGAATTCCCGGAATGACGGCGTGTGTTGGGTCTATGGTTACTACCTGAAATGGCGTTCCTTTTTGCATACGGGCAGACATACAGGTCTGACCCAACAAGTTAATAGTGAAGAGCTAATGGTGAATAGAGATAAGCCGCAGTCTCCCAGCTTCATACCTGCCGAACTTTTCACTTGTCACTTGTCACTTTCTGTTAACTGTTCACTGTTCACTACTCACTGAATGGCGAAGCCGCAGTCTCCCAGCTATGCGTTCACCTTCTAATCCCTAGTCCCTAGTCCCTTATTTCTAAGCAAAGCCATAACGTAATGCAGGATAAGCCTTTCCTTAGCGTTTGCTAAGGAATCGCTAAAGGATCGTTAAAGATGAGTTAAAGAAGCTAAGGAGAGAGAAAGGGGAATGGGGACATAAACTTATGATTGACAACAGAAACAAGGATTGCAAAAATGACTCGTCGTCTAACTGCCTGATTGAAGGAGAATACATGAGGAAGATGCTCTTTATTGTTCTAGTCTTTGCATTAGTTGCCGGAGGGTGTGGAAAGCACACCAGCCAAGTGCTGGAGAAAGGTGATTTGCCGGTTCGGATGGATCTCAGTCCGGCTGCGCAGCTTGATATTGCTATCGATCGTGTGGCAGTTACCATCACCAAAGGCAGCTTTACTCAGTCTATGGACCTCAGTCTATCTGGGAGCGTGGCCAGTGGAACCTTCACCGAACTCGAACCGGGGCTCTATGCTATTGATGTCCAGGTCTATGAAGCCCATGTATTGATTGCCACCGGTCAGGGAACCGGGATGGTATCTCCTTCGCAGACCAATACTGTGCAGATCACGCTGCAGTTTGTGCCAGGTGGTCTTGAGGTTGTGGTGGATTGGACTTTGCCCTATGAATTCAGCCGCAGAGTTCTCTTGGTGGGCAATAGCCACACATACTACAATGGAGGAGTGAATACACATCTCCAGTCTTTGCTCAATGCAGCATATCCCGAGTGGAACGTAGTGATAGCGGCTCAAACCGGGGGAGGCTACACCCTGGAAAACCACTATAATGATCCGGAGACGATAAGTGCTATCACGGAAGGGGATTGGGACTTGGTGATCTTGCAGGAACAAAGCAGCCGACCCATGCAGGAACCCTCTCTGTTCTACGACTATGCTACCCAGTTGAATGCCATTATCCGTCAATCCGGAGCCCTAACCGGTTTCTATATGACTTGGGCTTGGCGTAACAACCCAGAGATGTATGAACCTATCCGGGATGCTTATCGCTATATCGGAGCATATTTGGATGGCATAGTCGTTCCGGCGGGTGTGGCTTGGGAAAATGCCGAGTCCATTCATGGAATCCCAAATCTGTATGAAGTGGACAACTATCATCCCAACATAAACGGCACCTATCTTGTGGCTTGTCTGATGCTGGCCAAGATCTGGAATATCAGTCCGGTGGGCAATAGCTACTATCCCGCTCAGATAGATAGTTCCACTGCCCTATTGCTGCAGCAATTGGCTTGGGATACAGTTCAGTTTGAGTATCGCAAGGCTCCATTTACATATTTCATAAGTAGCTATAGAGACATCGTAGGAGCAGCCTAGCTGCCTTAACTTTAGCTATATTCATCTGAACCGAGGATTGGTCAATTGATAGGGGGGATGAAAGTTCAATAGTCTATATAGAGGGTTTCTCAATAACAAGATAGATGCTTTGATGTTATAGAAAGCCTTATTGAAAGATATTTTGGGCTTGACAGAAATCTCCGGCTGGGATTAATTGAGAACAAATCTCAATAGGAGTTACGATGCCTTCACATTCAGAAGTATTTAGAGCTTATCTGAAGCGAAAAGGATTGAAGCTGACCCTGCCCAGGCAGCAGATCCTGGAAGCAGCCTTTTCGGTTCATGATCATTTCAATATCGAGCAGCTCTATAAAATCATTCGGGAGAAGACGAACCTGGTTTCTCTGGCAACGGTTTACCGCACCATTCCGCTTTTGATAGAAGCTGGACTCGTGCAGCAATCCCTGCGTAGCGCTTCCTGCGATACTTATGAACATATACTGGGACATCCCAGACATATTCATTGGATCTGCAGGATCTGCGGAGCGGTCTTGGAATCTGATCTGGACGACCTGATGCCGGCCCTGAAGCAAGATTCTCAGCGGCTTAGATTTTGCCTGGAGGAAGTGAAGCTGAATGTATCTGGAGTGTGCTGGAAATGCCAGCAAAGTGAGAAAGAATCGCAATGAGTAAGATGCATGTGATCGCTTTGGTGGGAAACCCTAATGTGGGGAAGACTACCCTGTTCAATGCTCTAACCGGTTCCAGACAGACTGTGGGAAACTGGCCGGGAGTAACTGTGGAGCACAAATCCGGTTACTTCTATCACGAGCAGCAGAAGCTGGAGCTGATAGACTTGCCGGGAATCTACTCGCTATCTGCCAGTTCTCCTGATGAGCAGGTTTCACGTGACTTTATCATAAACCAGAAGCCCGATCTGATTATCAATATTGTTGATGCCTCTAATCTGGAAAGGAACCTCTATCTCACGACTCAGCTAATGGAAATGCGGGTGCCGATGATGATAGTTTTTTCCATGACGGATATTGCCGAGCAGAATGGGGTGGAGATCGATTACAAGCACCTGGTGAGCCATCTGGGCTTTGATGCCATTCCACTTCAACTCAATAAAAAGCATGATCTGGATTTCCTAATCGGCAGAATTCAGGAAAATCTGCACCTTGAAGTACCCATTATCGAGATCAGGTATGATGAGATCGTGGAGCAGGAGATTGCCTCAATTGAAGAGCATCTGAAGAAAGCTGAAGAACCAGTGATGTCCAGTTACCGATGGACTGCATTGAAACTCATTGAAGAAGATAGTCAGGTGCAAAAGCTGATCAATCCAGCAACTCTGGAAGAGATTTCGGTGCATATCCGGAATGTCTCAAAGCATCGCCGTCAACCCGGTCCGGCAGTAATCGCCGACGATCGCTATGGCTTCATCCGGGGCTTGGTGAAGGATGTGGTGCAGAGGAAGCGGAAATCGCCCTATACCTTCTCGGATAAAGTTGACCAATTGGTCTTGAACACGTTTCTGGGTATGCCGATCTTCTTCTTTGTGATGTATCTGGTCTTTCTGGTGGCGGTGAGATTCAGCCAACCCTTTGTGGAACTTATCGATACAGGTCTGTCATTCCTCTTCGTGGAGCAATTTGGCCTAGTTCTGGAAAGCATGAATCTGCCAGGCTGGCTTAGATTTATCTTCACTGAAGGCTTGGGGGGAGGCATCACCACAATTGGCACTTTTATCCCGCCCATATTCTTCATATACGTCAGTCTTTCCATCCTGGAAGACAGCGGATACATGGCACGTGCTGCTTTTCTTGCAGATAAGTTTATGCGTAAGATTGGGCTTCCCGGAAAAGCATTCATTCCTCTCTTGGTGGGTTTTGGCTGTACAGTGCCTGCCATTATGGCCACCAG
>JAZHDE010000177.1:0-3652 GCA_036584515.1 Candidatus Cloacimonadota bacterium
AGAGCATTATATACCTGAAATGTCGTTCCGAACTCCGATACTTTTCGCACAGATCGCTATTGCTACCTGAAATGCCGTTCGGAACTATTCGGTAAGGGTTTTGACTCTTCACACAGGCCCTAGTCACAGGAATGACGATACGCGGAACTGGGAGAAGAAACCTAAGACACGCCATGTTTTACGGCTTGTGCAACGGTCTCCTCAAGTAATAAAGCTCTTGTTATCAATTACTAAAAAAAAGGCTGAATCCGAAGACTCAGCCTTTGGTAGTTGAGAGATGTCTCAGGATAGTTGTTTGATGGCTGCCTTTCCGGGGAAGATGGCGGCTTCGCCCAGTTCTTCCTCGATGCGGAGTAACTGATTGTATTTGGCAATGCGTTCGCTGCGTGAGATGGAACCCGTCTTGATCTGACCGGTGTTGAGGGCAACAGCCAGGTCGGCAATAAAGGTATCGCAAGTCTCGCCGGAGCGGTGGGAAACCACGGCTGTCCAACCCGCTTTGTGGGCGGTGTTGATGGCTTCGATGGTCTCGGTCACGGTGCCGATCTGGTTCAGCTTGATCAGCACGGAATTGGCTGCTTTTTCCTTGATGGCACGGCGGATACGTTCAGGATTGGTGACCAGCAGGTCATCTCCCATAATCTGAATCCTGCCACCCAGGCGTTGATTCATGGCTTTGAAGCCATCCCAGTCGTTCTCATCCAATCCGTCTTCGATGGAGCAGATGGGATAGCGATTGACCAGATCCTCGTAGTAATCGATCAACTGAGTGCTATTCAGGATCTTACTATCGATATTGTAGCCACCATCGGCAAAGAAACTGGAGGCAGCGGCATCCAGAGCGATGAAGATATCTTCACCGGGCTTGTAACCGGCTTTGTTGATGGCTTCCATGATCACGATCAGAGCTTCTTCATTGGAGGAGAGATTGGGGGCAAAACCGCCCTCATCGCCCACACCAGTGGCCAGGCCACGGTCATTGAGAATCTTCTTCAGAGCGTGGAAGACTTCAGCATTCCAGCGCAGAGCTTCCCGGAAACTGGGAGCACCGAGCGGCATGATCATGAACTCCTGGATATCCACGTTGTTATCGGCATGAGCACCGCCATTGAGGATATTGGACATTGGCACGGGCAGGGTCACTGCACCGGTGCCACCCAGATAGCGATAGAGAGGCATCCCGATCTCCACGGAAGAGACACGGGCAGCAGCCATGGAAACGGCAAGGATGGCGTTGGCACCCAGATCGGCTTTATTGGGGGTTCCATCCAGTTCGATCATGGTGCGATCCAGGATGGCTTGTTCAGAGGCATCGAAACCCAGGATTTCGAGCTCTATCCTATCGTTGACATTGGCAACGGCATTCAGTACGCCTTTGCCGCCGTAACGGGCTTTATCTCCATCCCGGAGTTCGACTGCTTCATATTCACCGGTGGAGGCTCCACTGGGAACTGCAGCAACGGCAAAGACGCCGTTATCAAGCTGAATCTCGCACTCCACGGTGGGATTGCCCCGGGAGTCGAGTATTTCACGGGCATATAGGTGAGTAATTTCGGACATGGTAGCTCCTTGGGAAGTGAACAGTGAACAGTGAACAGTGAACAGAATCTGCTTCGCTGCCTGTATACATAGTGCAAAAGCAGAAGGGAATCCAATTCACCACTCTGAAGTGTAACGCTTCTACTATTTCTCTGTTCGTTCCTTTGTGTTATTGTAGTTTATTAAACCTTGTATCATACGTTTTATCTCTTCTATCTGCTTAGTCGCTGCTTTGGCAGGTTCAGAGGTGATAAAACCCAATTCTTCGCAGACTATCATCTGTGTGTCGAGTTCAGCGCAGGAACCCATGGCTATGTAGAGAAACTGGGCAAATTCTTTCTTGGAGTGTCTGGCAGCTCCCTCGGAAATATTCGAGGGAATAGATAAGGCTGCACGTCTCATCTGGCCCACCAAACCATACTTCTCGGATTCTGGGAAAGCCAAGGTAAGTTGGTACACGAGCTTAGTAAGCTCGATTCCCTGTCTCCAGACTTTCAAATCCTTATGGTTGTTCACGCCAGCCGCCTCTGTTCACTGTTCACTGTTCACTGTTCACTTCTTAAAGATACTCTCCAGACTCTTCAGCGATCCCAGCAGGGCAGAGGATTCATAGGGCAGAAGAACGGTCTTGTCGCCTTGCTGAACCATGGTTTGGAAGGCAGTGATATACTTCATGGCGAGCTGATACTGAGCAGGATCGGTGCCTGTTTCACGCACGGCATCCTGTATCATCTGGATGGACTTACGTTCTGCATCGGCAACCAGCAGACGGGACTGAGCTTCACCTTCGGCACGGGCGATCTTGGCTTGACGTTCACCCTCGGCGACTCTGATCTGATATTCTCTTTCGCCATCGCCTTGCAGCATTTTGGCACGCTTGTCGCGTTCTGCCCGCATCTCTTTTTCCATGGCAGATTTGATCTCTTCGGGAGGCAGGATGTCCTGCAATTCCACGCGGTTGACCTTCACGCCCCATTTATCGGTGGCTTCATCCAGGATGTCCCGCAGTTTGGCATTGATCGTATCGCGGGAGATCAGGGTCTTATCCAGTTGCAGCTCACCTATCACGTTACGCAGAGAGGTCTGAGTGAGCTTCTCGATGGCTTCGGGAAGATTGCCGATCTCATAGACGGCTTTGTAGGGATCGGTGACCTGGAAATAGAGCAGAGCGTTGATATTGATGGTCACGTTATCACTGGTGATCACGTTTTGCCGCGGGAAATCATAGACGGTTTCACGCAGATCAATGCGGTTTTCAGATTTCTGCTGGACTAGCACGTGTCCGCGGTAATCCTGCCGGGTATAACGCCATTGGATGGGACGCGCCCGGTCAAAGATCGGAACGATCAGATGCAGACCGGAATCCAGTGTTTTATAATACTTTCCCAAGCGTTCGATGATGACAACTTCCGCTTGCCGGACTATGATCAAACCCTTGGATATAATCGATAGGACGAGTATTGCCAAGACTACGAGAACAAATACGATTGGTTCCATTGATACCTCCACCAATAGTTAATTAGAGTCATTTTTCAGAAGTGCATTCTTCTGACAAGTTAATTTATCGCCTCAATCCGGCACCCATGTGGCAGGCTTGGATTCAGCTTGCAAGCCGGAAGAAGCGGCTTTAGGAATCTTGCTTTCTACTGTTGCGCAGGCTCTCCAATTGCGGTTTAACGTGTACTTCGTAGCAACTGGGGCAGATGGAGTGGGAAAACATCGTATCCGTGTGTTCGGAGATATAGACTTCCACTTCCTGCCAATAATCATCGTCGTTACGCACTTTCTTGCAATAGGAACAGATCGGGAGGAGCTTTTCCAGAGTGTGGATCTTGACCAGGGCAGCCTTGAGCATCTGACGGTGTTTTTCCATGCGCAGAGAGGCTTTGACCCTCATTTCCAGTTCCACCCGGGTAAAGGGTTTATTGATGTAATCACAGGCACCCAGCTCAAAGCTCTTGCGCAAAGACTCCATATTCTTGTCGTAGAGATTTGCTGCAGTGAGCATGATGATGGGGATAAACTGCGTGGCAGGCTTAGCTCGCAGGAGCTCCAGCACGTCAAAGCCACTGATCCCCGGCATCATGATATCCAAAAGGATCAGATCGGGCAC
>JAZHDE010000178.1:0-3643 GCA_036584515.1 Candidatus Cloacimonadota bacterium
ATGACCGCGCTCAAGCTGAGCATCGCCGGGCTGGCCGTGCTCATCGTGCTCAAGTCGGCCATCTGGCATGCCATTGAAAGGGAAGCGGCAAAGCGGCAGATGGGAACCATCTCCTTTATTGGCTCCCGCCTTGGATCCCCTATTGCCAGCGAAGCTTCTTCCAACCTCGCATATCACCTTGCCTCCGAGCAGACCATTGATGGCCTGATCATTGTTGCCTCTTCACTCGCATCATATTTCCGTTGTGGTGCAGACCCCCAATTTCTACGGCAATCTGGAAGAAGTCTTTGAGCTGGACAGCATTATTCACAGCTCTGCCAAGACTCTCTTTATCGCTGTGGTGGATCCGATCTCCCTGGCGATCCTGAACGCTCCGGCGGAATACAATGCCGATATCGTGGTGGGTGAAGGACAGGCTTTGGGCAATAGCATCAATATGGGCGGCCCGCTCTTTGGTTTCTTTGCCTCCAAGCTGGATATGGCACGTCAGATGCCCGGACGGATTGTGGGCGCTACTCTGGACAAAGTGGGTGCCCGGGCCTATGCTCTCACTCTGCAGGCTCGCGAACAGCATATCCGCAGAGACAAATCAACCTCCAATATCTGCTCCAATCAAGCCTTGTGTACTTTGGCAGCCACAGTCTATATGAGCCTGATGGGACGTCAGGGGCTGATCGAAGTTGCCACTCAGAGCACTCAAAAAGCTCACTGGCTGGCAGAGCAAATCAAAGCCATCCCCGGTTTTTCTATCGCCTATCCCCAAGCCAGCTTCTTCCGGGAGTTTGTGATCAACACACCCGTTCCCGCCTCTGTGATAGTGGAAAAAGCCTTGGTGCGCGGGATCTATCCCGGCCTGGATCTGGGTCGTTTTGGCGCTCCCGGACAACTGATGATTGCTGTGACCGAAACCAAGGATATGGCCAAGCTCAAGAGCCTGGTGGATTTCTTTAAGGAGGTGAGCCATGCCTAAGACGATATTTGAACTCAGCAGTCCCGGCCGCAAAGGCTACACTCTGCCCAAGCGGGATTGTGACAAGGCCTTGGATGCTTTAATCCCCAGCCGTTTTCATCGCAAGAACGTGGCAAGGCTTCCTGAACTCAGCGAACTGGATGTGATGCGTCACTATATCGGCCTGAGCCATTTGAATCACTTTATCGAAAAGGGGCTCTATCCTCTGGGTTCCTGTACCATGAAATACAATCCCAAACTGCATGAGAGCCTGGTGCGACATAGCTGCTTTGGCAATGTCCATCCCTACCAGCCCGAAGCCACTTTGCAGGGAACCCTGGAGCTGCTCTATGAATTGCAGCAGGATCTGGCAGAGATCTCCGGTATGGCTGGAGTTACCTTGCAACCGGTTGCCGGTGCACAGGGAGAATTTACCGGGCTGAAAGTGATAGAAGCTTATCACAAAGCCAAGGGCAATACTCACAAGAAGAAGATCATTATGCCGGATAGCGCTCACGGCACCAATCCCGCCAGTTGCACATTGGCCGGCTTTGATGTGGTCGAGCTCAAGTCCAATGCCGAAGGCAGGGTCGATCTGGAAGCCCTCAAAGCCGTGATCGGTGATGA
Organism: Candidatus Cloacimonadota bacterium; assembly: GCA_036584515.1. GTDB lineage: Bacteria > Cloacimonadota > Cloacimonadia > Cloacimonadales > Cloacimonadaceae > PHBP01. Next base: position 1,577 of record JAZHDE010000178.1, read on the forward strand.
TGTGGCTGGCTTTATGCTCACCAATCCCAACACCTTGGGTCTGTTTGAGACTCAGATTGAGGAGATCAGCAGGTTGATCCACTCTGTGGATGGCCTGATGTATATGGATGGAGCAAATCTGAACGCTCTGCTGGGCATAGTTCAGCCCGGCAAGATCGGCTTTGACATCCTGCATTTTAACCTGCACAAGACCTTTACGACTCCTCACGGTGGCGGTGGCCCGGGTTCCGGTCCGGTGGGCGTGGTGGAAAAGCTGCTGCCCTTCCTGCCTGTTCCCATGATCGGCAAAAAAGACGAGACCTATTTCTTTGATTATGGTCATGAGACCACTTCGATCGGCAAGGTTCACAGCTTCTACGGCAATTTTGCCATTTCCGTGAGAGCCTATATCTATATCAAGATGCTGGGAGCCAAGGGCCTCCGAAGAGTCTCCGAAAATGCTATCATCAATGCGAACTATCTGATGAAGGCACTGGAACCCTATTTCAATATTCAGCACAAAGAGTATTGTATGCACGAATTTGTGGCCGACGGCACCTGGCAGAAGAAGCAGGACGGGATCAGCACTCTGGATATAGCCAAACGTCTTTTGGACAAAGGCTACCATGCCCCCACCATCTATTTCCCTCTGATCATCCCTGAAGCCATGATGTTTGAGCCCACCGAAACTGAGAGCCTGCAATCCTTGGAAGCCTTTGCTGAAGCGATGATTGAGATTGCCAGAGAATGCAAGGAGAATCCCGAACTATTGCACGATGCCCCCCTTAGCACACCCGTGCGCCGGGTGGATGACGTTCGTGCTGTGAAGGTGCTGGAACCTAAGTTCGAGATAATTGATTGACGAAAAACTAATTGTGGGAAACTTGACGCAGTCCCTGTCTTCGGGCGGGGACTGCCTATTCAAGGAGATAAAATGAAAAAAATACTATTGGCACTAATACTGGTAATCGGGCTGGTTGGCTTAGTCAATGCTCAGGCAGTTAAGCTCGGCGTGGTAGATACCGACCGCGTTTTGGCACAAAGCAATGAAGCGGCCGAGATTTCCCGGCTCTTTAACCTGGACCTGCAGAATTGGCGCAGTCAATTGCGTACCATGGATGAAGAAGTCAAGACCATGGAGCGTGAGTTTGAGATCGAATCCCTCACCCGTAATGAAGCAGCCAAACGTGAAGCACAGGCGCGCATTGATGCCAAAAAGGCCGAAGTGGGACGCTTCATTGAAGAATACTTTGGCGAAGGTGGCAGACAGGAACAACGTTATCGCGAGCTCCTGGAACCTCTCACTCTGAAAGTGCAGAACATCATCAATGCCATCGCAACCGATGAAAATTATACCATGATCCTGGACACCAGTTATGGCGTACTCTTGTATGTGCTTCCCTCTCTGGATATTACAGACCAGGTTATTCTGGAATTGAACCGCGATACAGTAGCTCCTACCGATTCGGACATTATTCCCGAGATCCCAGGAGAACCCAGAGACCCGATGCAAAACGAGACAGGCCTTCCCAGAGAAGAAGGACGTGATTAAGTTCCAATGAAAAAGTTCAAGCTATCCCTGGCTGTCGATGATATAGCTGCAAACACCGGAGGAGAATACCGGGGAGAACCAAACCTGCGCTTTGATTCTGTTGGCACAGCAGAAGATGCAATCGAGAGCTCTATCATCTTTGTAGATCAGGACAAGTATCTGGAAGCCTCCCGAGGGTCCCGGGCAGGGCTGATAATCTGCAGTCCGGCTCATGCTGAGGAGTTTCCTGGCAAGAATCTTTTGCTGGCAGATAAACCCTATTTGGCTCTGATGACTTTGGTGAGCATCTGGCTGACTCTGGAGAACCGGGGCATAGAGCCTGCTATCTCTCCTTTGGCTGTGATATCTGACCAAGCAAAGCTGGGAGAAGGGCTCTCGATCGGTGCGTATGCGGTGATTGAAGCCGGGGTAACTATCGGAGATGGTAGCAGCATTGACTCCGGGTGCTTTATCGGAGAAGGCAGCACTGTGGGCAAAGATTGGACTTTTCCCAGCGCGTGCCCGTCACCGGCCGCGACGAAGTGACAGACCTGGCG
>JAZHDE010000179.1:0-3541 GCA_036584515.1 Candidatus Cloacimonadota bacterium
TGCTGCTGGTTCCGCAGTACTCTCCCGTTTTGCCCTCTCTGGTTGACCTGCACACCCGGATCAGTCCCGCCATTCAGCTCAATGTTCCCATCATGAGTGCTGCCATGGATACAGTTACGGAGCACGATTTGGCAATTGCCATGGCACGTGAGGGAGGTATCGGAGTAATCCACAAAAACCTCAGCATAGAAGAGCAGGCTAATGAAGTTCATCTTGTCAAACGTGCCGAAAGCGGAGTGATCACCAGTCCATATACAATCTCACCGGATGATAGCCTGGAGTATGTTCTCAAACTCAAGGCAGAGCATAAAGTGGGCGGCTTTCCGGTCGTGGAAGGCAAGCTCCTGGTGGGAATCCTCACCAAACGCGATATTCGCTTTGAAACCAATCTCAAGAAGAAAGTCCGCGACCTGATGACTCCCCGCAGTGAACTCATCACTGCAGCTCCGGGTGTTTCCAGCAAAAAAGCTTGTGAGTTACTACAAAAGAATAGAATAGAAAAGCTTCTTCTGGTCAATAAAGATGGCAGTCTGGCAGGCATGCTTACTGTGAAGGACATCATGAAGGAAATCCAGTATCCCAATGCAGTGCAGGATAAAAAGAAACGCCTCTTGGTAGGTGCAGCGGTTGGTGTGACGGGAGACTTTCTGGAACGAGCTCAGGAATTGGTTCGCAGTGGGGCAGACCTTCTCACCATAGATACTGCCCACGGTCATCAGATAAACATTCTTAATGCCATCAAAACCATCAAGAAACATCTCTCGGTGGATCTGATGGCTGGTAATATCGCCACAGCTAAGGCTACGCAGTATCTGATAGATGGTGGTGCAGACCTGATCAAGGTTGGCATCGGTCCCGGTTCCATTTGCACCACCAGGGTTGTTGCCGGCATTGGCGTTCCTCAATTGACTGCAATCATGGATTGTGCTGAGCTGGCTGCAAAGCACTCCATTCCCGTTATTGCCGATGGTGGGATCAAGTTTTCCGGAGATATAGTAAAAGCTCTGGCTGGCGGTGCCAGTGCGGTTATGATTGGTTCTCTCTTTGCCGGCACAGATGAAAGCCCCGGAGAATATATTATATACAATGGCAGAAGGTTCAAGACCTATCGTGGTATGGGCTCAATCGGTGCCATGAAGCGTGGTAGCAAGGATAGATATTTCCAGGAATCCAGCGACGAAAACAAGCTGGTAGCAGAGGGAATTGAGGGTATGGTTCCCTACAAAGGACCTTTGAAGGACTATCTCTTCCAATTGGTGGGAGGTATACGCAGTGGCATGGGTTATTGTGGCGCAGCAAATCTTTCTGAACTGTGCAAGAATGCAGAGTTCATCGAGATCACTCCCGCAGGCCTGAAAGAATCTCATCCCCACGATATCAGAATTACCAAAGAAACACCAAACTACCAGAGCAGTGACTGAAAGTTTTGAAAGACTAATCCATGATTTCTGCTTCTACCTAAAGGTGGAAAAGGGGCTGGCTCAGAGCAGTCTGGATAGCTATTCCAGTGATCTGAGGGATTTCCTGGGCTATCTGCAAAAAGAGGTGGGTTTGATCGATCACAATGATCTGCTGGATTACTTTATCAGCCTTCAGCAAACGGGTCTGGTCAATACCAGCCTGGCTCGGAGGAGAGTGTCCATCAAGCAGTTATTCACATATCTGGAGGAGATGGGCATTCCCACCAAGCTCGATTTTGAGAAGGTTCCCAGCATTAAGATCGAGAAGCATTTGCCGGATTTCCTCTCTGTGGATCGGATGTTGAGCTTCCTGGATGGCTTGCCTCAATCCACTCTCCTGGAGCAGCGGAACAAAGTGATGTTGGAATTACTCTATGCCTGCGGTTTGCGGATCTCGGAGCTTTTGGGGCTACGAACCCATGATCTGAATCTCTCAGAGATGGTGATCCTGGTGCTGGGCAAGGGTAGCAAACAGAGATTTGTGCCATTCCCGGATGCTGTGGCTGAGCTTCTGGAGCGGTATCTGAGACAGACCAGACCGGCAATAATCAAATTTGCTAATACCGATATCCTCTTTCCCAATAGCCGTGGTGGCCAGATGAGCCGGATGGGTTTCTGGAAGATTCTCAGAGCTGCGTGTCTGAAGGCAGGGATCAAGCAGCAGATCACTCCTCATACCTTCAGGCACTCCTTTGCCACGCATCTATTGGAAGCCGGAGTAAACCTGAGGATAGTCCAGGCTCTTTTGGGTCACGCCAGCTTGGATACTACCCAGATATATACTCATCTGGATATGAGGTATCTGATAAACACACACAAATTGTATCACCCCAGGGGATGATAAAGGAGATATAAAGTGAGAAGGATCGTATTGATCGCAACGAATTTGCTACTTGTTCTATTGATGCTGGTAGCATGCCAGAAAAAGGAAGCTCCTGCCGTTACACTGAAGAAGGTTGTTGTAACCTTGGATTGGACCCCCAATACCAATCACACAGGGCTGTATGTTGCCAAAGAACTGGGATATTTTGAAGAGCAAGGACTGGATGTGGAGATCGTTCAACCCGGTCAGAACACCACCGATCAGGTTGTGGCCTCGGGAAACAGCCAGTTCGGAATCAGTTATCAGGAAAATGTGGTTTTAGCCAGAGCACAGGGTATTCCCCTGGTCTCTCTCGCGGCTGTTATTCAGCACAATACATCGGGTTTTGCTTCCTTGAAAAGTGCAGGTATCAATAGCCCTGCGCAGTTTGAAGGGAAGCGTTATGGCAGTTGGGATTCTCCCTCAGAGCTAGCCATTCTGAAGACTGTGATGGAAGATAGCGGTGCGGATTTCAGCAAGCTGCAGATTGTCTCTGGGGTTTATGATTTCTTTACCACGATCGGCAAAGATGCAGATATCGAATGGATCTACGATGCCTGGACGGGAGTCGAAGCCCGGAACAAAGGTATGGAACTGAATTACATCCCGCTTAAGGATCTGAATCCTGTTTTTGACTATTATACTCCCGTAATTATCTGCAACGAGACACTGCTGGGGTCTGATCCGGAGATGGTGAGGAGCTTCATGGCAGCCGTGTCCAAAGGTTATGAGTATTGTATTGCCGAGCCGGTAAAATCTGCTGATATTCTGCTGAAGCATGTTCCTGAACTGGATGTAGAATTGGTGAGAAACTCGCAAGGATATTTAGCTGCAGAGTATAAAAGTGATGCAGCCAAGTGGGGTTATCAGAAGAATGAGGTCTGGAGAAGATTCATAGACTGGGCTTTTGATAATCGGATCATAGAAACATCAGTGATATCTGATAAAGCTTTTACAAACGACTATCTGCCTGAATAATGGCACTCCTTGAAGCAATCGGGATCAGCAAGAGCTTCCTTTTTCGAAAGGAATGGGTAAGAGTTCTTGCTGATCTCGCTTTTGAGATCTCGGAAGGTGAATTTGTCTCCATCATTGGCTCCAGCGGTTGTGGGAAGAGCACGCTGCTGGAACTCTTTGCCGGGATTACGGCTCCGGATAGTGGATCCACAATCCGCGAAACAGGGCCGAAGACAGGGGTTCGTCCACCTTACGCAGGGGC
>JAZHDE010000180.1:0-18129 GCA_036584515.1 Candidatus Cloacimonadota bacterium
GGAATGACGGAGAACAGCAGAGGATCATTTTGGCCGACCATGGGAATAAGCCCACCAGAGAAAAGCCCTGTAGGGGCGCTCATCTGATAGCGATGGGCGGCAGCCCGTCGATCTGGGCAGCTTACGTTTATCATTATCAGATATCAATATCCCCAGCCTTGAAAACAAATGCTTTCAAGGCTGGGGGTATTGAGTAGAACAAAGAAACCATACCAACTATTCTATTCCGAGGGGCTCACGCACCCTCGCTATGATCTTTCGCCCGCAAGGGGCTTTGTCAACATACCGCGCTGCTGTAGCATAGTGGAAGCGACATCTTGTCGCTTTCTGTTCACTGCTCACCTCCGGAGCTTGCGGGTATACACACAGGTCTGCCCCTACGGATAACTCCTTAAGTCTCCCAGCTATACATTCACCCACTAGTCCCTAATCCCTAGTCCCTAATCCCTTAGCGAAGCCATAACTTAATACAGGATAAGCCTTTCCTTAGCCTTCGCTAAGGGATCGCTAAAGGATCATTAAGGCAGCGCCATAGAATCGAACGAGAGAGCAAGTGGGAAGGCGTGGTAGGGGCGCTCCACACTTACGGTCTGTTCACTGATCACTGTCCCCTGTTCACTCGGCGAAGCCGTTTGTCTCCCAGCTCCACACTAACTCTCTTTCCCTCTTTCCCTCTGTTTTGAAGAAACTCCTTAACTCCTTGTAAAACCTAGTTTCTCAGAACCTCACGGGTAAATTTGATCTCTGCCATCACCTCGCGAACATTGGTGACCATGTCCATGGGCAGGATGGGTTTGCTGAGCAGACGATTCACGCCTATCTCATGGATCTCTGTCCTGAGATTGTAAACCGAGTATCCGGAGTAAAGGATTATGGGCACATTATTGATTTCCCGGATTAGGCCTGCGAGCTTGATGCCATCCAAATGAGGCATGGTGACATCCGCTATGATGAGGTTATACTTATCCGGGTTGGCTCTAAAGAGCTCCAGAGCCACTTCGCTGTCGCTGGTGATCTCCACTGTGTAACCTTCGGAACTGAGTGCTTCACTAAAGAGCTCGGTGAGAGCCTGTTCATCATCCACAAAAAGGATATGGGCAGGGCTGAAGGGAGGATCAACGATCTTGGGCTGGCTCTTTTGTGCACGAACTGCTTCCACGATGGGGAAATACAGATTGAAGATGGTGCCCACATCCACTTCGCTGCTCACACTGATGAAGCCTCCGGCATTCTTGACGATACCGTGCACGATGGCCAGACCGAGTCCGGTGCCTTCCCCGGTGGATTTGGTGCTGAAATAGGGATCAAAGATTCTGGGGAGCATGTCCGGGGGGATGCCACAGCCGGTATCTTCCACACTGAGCTGCAGATAATCCTGATTGAGCTTAACTGCCGGATCCAGTCCGATCAGCTCAAATCCGCTCAGCTCCTTGATCCTGAAGCTCAAGACCCCACCCTTTCTCTGCATGGCGTGGAAAGAATTTGTGCTGAGATTTAGCAGAATCTGCTGGATTTCCGTGGGATCTGCCAAAACATCGCGGTAGGAACTGATCTCGGTATCAATCGAGATGATGGAAGGGATGGAGGCGCGGATCATGGGAAGGGATTCTGCCAGCACATCGGCGAGGCTGATGGATTGCACTTCCTGCTCGGTGCTGCGGCTGAAACTGAGGATTTTGGAGATCAGGTTTTTGGCGCGGATACAGGCTTTCAGCGCTTCATCCAGATCTTGCTGAGCATCCGTTGAGCCCGTTAGTTTTGCCGAGGAGATTGCGATGTAACCTGCAATGATGGTCATGATGTTGTTAAAATCATGCGCGATACCTCCCGCCAGAGTGCCGAGGGACTCCATCTTTTGGGCTTGAAGCAATTGCTGTTCGAGGGCTTTGATCTCGGTAAGATCTCTGGCAATGAAGATGAGCCGGCTGGGTTTCTGCTCTGCATCATACACGACAGAAGCGCTGATCAGAGCCGGGAAGGCGCTGCCATCCAGCCTGAGAATCTCTATCTCGCGGTTTCGAACCAGCTCTCCTTCCAGAAGATCAGCAATCATTTTTTCCAGAGTTTCCAGGCTGGAGGGGCTCACGTGTTCTTTCAGGTCGATAGCCAAATCCTGATAGAGCTCGTAGGGCATTTGAAGCAAGGTGTAAGTTTCCTGGTTGGCAGTTACCAGCTTGGCTTCCAGATCGGTCAGGATGATGGATTCCGGGGAGGTGAGGAAGATGGTGAGAGTTTGTTCTTCTATCTCGCGGAGTTTCACCTGAGTGCGCTCGCGGGTTTCAATCTCACGTCGCAGGCTCACTTTCTGGGCAAAAAACTCTTCGATCAGACGCGCCACGTCTGAGAATTCCGTCTTGGTATCATTGAGTTTATGCAGGATATCCAAGCGGTTTTCTTTGAGGCTTTTGGATATGGTGGAGAGCGGAATGCTGATCCACTGTTCGATCAAAATGAATTGGACCAGCAGGAAGAGCAGGATAAAGCCCCCGGTGGCAAAGATCACCTGTTTACCGAGGTATTGCACTTCCTTGAGTGCGTTGTTGACCAGATAGAAATTCAGCCAGAGCACGGTATTGCCCTTCCAATCGGTGACCGGGTAGATCATGCGGACGTCGTAGCGATTGGCGGGCTTGTCCTCTTGGCTGGGTTTGGTGATGCTGATCTTGAGGCTGTAATTCAGGTTCCTAGCCATCTCCTGGAAGAAATCGTTGTCCCAGATCTGTCCCACTACCAGGTAACCAAAGCTGGTTACCGATAGACTGTCTGCCGCGCGGTGGATAGTGCCGGCGGTGAGAGAGAGCAGGTTGTTGCTGAAACGCAAGGAGTAATCCAGGCTTTTTGCCACTTTGAGGCTATCCAGCATCTCTGGTTCCAGGTGAAACTTTTCCAGAGCGGGGATCAGGTCATTATGCTCGCTGAAGATCAGTCTTTTCCCCGAGTCATAGACCTGCACCAGGGAAAAATTGTAGGATTCCATGATGGGTCTGAGGTTTTCCTCTGCCCATTCAGCGTCCTGATTAATGCAGAATTGCACCAGGTCTTCCCGGCTGCGATAGTCTCTCAGTACATTGAACTCTGAGGATTTCTTCAGCCGGATGATGGCATCAATGGTCTGTTTGCGCTGAACCTGGTCATAATCCAGATATACGGAGGTTTCGGTGTTTTTAAAGTGCACAAAGAGGTAAAAGTAAGCCAAAAAGGCAAAGCTTACTGCAACAAACAGTATCAGTAGCCTGCTAGTGATCCTCATGTGCTATGCCGGAGGATTCCCTTAGTTCGAGTCTTGGTTTTGTCTGGAGGCTTCGAGGGCTCTTCTCTGGCGACTCAGGGCATTTTCCACAATCTCGGCTTTGATCATGATCAGCAGCTCACGTTCCTTCTTCTCATAGGTGGTATAGCCGGTCAAGTACCGGATACCAAAGACCCACCAAGGCAGGTCCTTGAGGATTGGGATGCCACCGCGGGAGCGAATCTCATCTGTGTCATAGAGTCCGGCAATCACAGTCTCTTCTCCATCGTAGAGCAACAGTTCGGTGGTGGATACACTCTTGTTTATGATGGTACTCACTGCACCCGGGGTTCCTGAAGAACGCTCGATGCTGACAGTGAGATGAATCAATTCCTGGTTGTCCACTTCCACGACAGTGGGAGTAACATCCATGATAATACCAGTTGCAAAGAATTCATCGGTGGTATTGCCAGCATCGTCCACGGTCTTGACCGAGATATCCTGACCCACCTGGATGAAACCTTTGCTGCCGGAATTGACCATCACCACTGGCTGGGCGATAATTGTGCCTTTCTGGTTTGTTTCGATGGTTCTCAGCAGAGTGCTGACCTGGACTTGAGTATTTCCCAGATTGGTGTCTCCACTACCACCTATACCAAACACTCCACCGGGAACGTTCTGAGCACCCAGGAAATTGACATCGACATTGACCTTGCCATTGAGCAGAGTGGACCAATCTATACCCAAAGCGCTCATGTAGCCACGATCTGCAACCAAGGCCACAGCTTTGATCCGCACCTGTTTGTTGTTGAACATAGCCAATTCTTCGGCTACTTCGACAGGGCTTTCCTCTCTTACCGGAGGAGGGGCGGGGTTATTCAGGGCAATGAGTCCGGGGCCTTCTGTGATCACCAGGTTATGCCGCAGGGCTATGAGTTCAAGCGCTGTTTTCCAGTGCAGATTGTTGATTGGCAATCCAATAGGAGCACTGAAAGTACTCATATTAAGCAGACGCTTGGTGGTCTCCCGCAGGCAATAGTAATCCAGCACTTGGATGGCTTCGTTGATATGGGTTCCGGCATCGATGGAGACGAGGTTTGCCGTGTTCTGAGCCCAAAGGGGGAGCAGAAGGGCAGTTAAAACAATCGCTAAACATATTAATTTCTTCATTCTTACCTCAGTTTGGCTGGTTTATAAACAGAGTCCGGTTTTCCCAAAGTCCATAGGTATCGACCTTGAAGATTACCTTACCCTGGCTGGGATCGATGGAATACAAATATCCTCCCGCAATACGATCGTTCAGGGAGAGAATACGGATTACCCGGTTTTCATCACGTATAAAGACTTTATTGGCAGAGATACCGATCAATTGGGCGTTATCGATATTGAGCAACCTGGGATCATACTCCAAGGTCGGAGGGGTATCGTAGATTCTGGTTTTGAAGGCAACAAAGGAATCATAAATCCCGGGCACATTGCTCTTCTCAATGCTCTCCGGTTCCATGCCGCCTTCTTTGAAGTGGGTTCGGATAATCATGGAGTAAGTCACTGTATCACTGGCGGCTATGGCATCGGCACCGATGGTGAGTTCCTCAATCGTGACGATCGTCTTCTGGTGTTCCAGATTTGCTGTGAGGTGAATCAGATCTTGATACAAGCCTCTGCCGCTGATCACATATTCATGCCAGTTGGCTTGTTCCCCGCCACCTTCGGACATAGCAAAATCAAAGATCATCTGCCTGCCCATCCAGCGCAGGAGCTTGAGGAGGTATTGATAGGTGATGGTGGGCGAATCTTCACCCAGGATCAGTTTACTCTGCTGGGCTACAATCTGCTGGATATCATACTGCGCCCGCAGGGAATCTATTTTGCTAAGCTGGTATTCCAATTGGCGGATAGTGGCTTCTGCTCGCTGGTTCTTCTTTTCATATTCCTCTGCGCCACTATCAAAGCGTCTGGTAACGGCGATACCCAAAGCCAGAACCATAATAAGCAGCACTGCCAAGACAAGCGAATTTCTTGTAGTATTTTGCATGGCTTTAGTCTCCTATGATCCTGATGTCTTCGTTGAAGATGGCGGATAGTGGATTGAGTGCGTAGTCACTTTTCAATCTACGATAATGCTCACGGTATTGGTTGTTGCCCTGAGCATAGGCTATCCTGGCGGCAAGCAGAAGGGCGTGTGCGTAGTATTGATCCCGGGAGCTGAGCATGGGGCTGAGATACTGAGTGGCAAATTGGTATTGCTTGTCCACATAGAATCTGTAGGCCACTCTCCAGCGTACAATCGGAGCCAGATTGCTGTTTCTGTTCCGGGTCAGGAACCGTTGTCCCTTATCCCGGTATTGCCATTGGTTACGGGATTGGACTGCGGTGATAAATTCGTTGTATTCCTGAGCAACTGCTCCGCTTTGATTTAGCTGTTCTGTAGTGGCAACCAGCAGAGCTGAGGCGGGGAAGAGGGCAAGCGAAGTGGCCTCTGTGGTGGTCTCGGTCTGATTGGCGGCTTCCAGGCCGGAGGCTTCACGTTCAGACCAAAGCCGTTCAAACTCCCTATCAATTTCCTCTGCCCAGTTAACTTCCGGCAGGGCAGAATTGATCTCAAATTGCCACAGGGTGGTGTTGCGCACTTTCACGTTTGCCACGCGCTTGATCTGAGCATCGGGCAGCATCTCGGCAAAGGCGACCACATTACGGCGATTGGTGGTGGAGCCTGTAATGGTGAGTCTACCGCTGTCTTGGGTAAAGTTTTGAATCCAACTGGTGGGATGGCTGCGAAGAGTGCGGTTCAGCTTCTCCAGGAGCATGGTCCAGGGATTCTTTTTGTCCAGAATCACTTTGATAGCTTCCAGATTTTGCTGGTGTACATCCAGACTGCTGCGGATTTCCTGGATCTCTTCGGCGTCCGTGCGTTTTTGCGCCAGGAGGATCTCCAGCCGTCCGTTTTCCTGCTTGGAATGGTTGTAGCTGCTGATGGACTTGAGCATAGCTGTGGTAAAATATGTGGTAAAAACAAATAGTAGGATCAGGAGGATAATGCCGTGCCAGGCAACCTTGAAAACCTTCTGCCCTTCCACAATGGAACTTGGCAGGAAATCGCTACGGGTGTTGATTGGTGCTTCCGGGTTCATGGCCTTGATGCCCAGGGCAATGGGAAGGGCATGCTTGGCGAGGTGGATGGGCTCGTAGGTCTCGGCTTTATGGCTGGTGACCACCAGTTGCGGGAAGCCCAGGAGGCTCACTTCCATGGGGTCAAATTGACTGCGTAGATAGTCCAGAGTCTCCACGGAGATCTGATCTCCGCAGAGTACCAAAGCATCAGGATTGTTATAGGGAGAGCTGTCTATTGCCAACGAAAGCTTGGAAAACACGATGTCCGGCTCGGGGTTGCTTTGGGTGAGCTGAATCGTGAGGCTATCCAACCAATTACCGTTTTCAAAGACCAGCACTTTACGATAGTACTGCCCCAGAATGACCAGCATGATTCTCTTTTCCAGACCCTGGATCAATTGCTTGAAATAGTCCGCCATATAGATGTCGTTAGCATCGGCAATCTGATAGTATAATCTAATGCGGTTGCGGGTCTGATAAGCCAGAAGCTGTTCCAGATGTTTGTTTCTGCCCTGATGGATCCAAAGCTCTTCTTTGGAGCTGATCCTGAGCTGAGAGATCTGCCAGTTGTTGGCACGGAAATTGGCTTCGTCGATGTTATCCCGAACGATCCTGCGGAGGTTCTGTTTCTTAACGCTGATATCCCTCACTCTCACCAGGTTGTCATCGTTCACGTTGAGTGCGACGACTCCCCATTTCAGTTGGTGGGGCGAGAGGAGGTTATGGTAAGGATCGGTACGGTAGTTATCCTGGACGCTCTCTTCGTATTCATCGAGATCTATGCTTTCCGCTTCATCGATAGCCGGGGCAGGGGCCTGTATATCGGGAGCCGGGCTGTTCTCATCTTCAAGATAGATGGGTGTATCCAGGGCAACGGTTTCGGCTATATCTACATAGAGCTGGTTGTTTTCCCTGAATACATGCGCCAGGCTGAGCCCAAGACCGTCTTCTACAATACTGAAAACTTGTCTGGGATGTTTTTGCATATTCCTATTCCTTTACCTTACAGCATGTTGTTCAGCAGCTGTATCATTCTTTTCTTATTGTTGGAGTAGTTTACCGCGTTGTTCGGAGAGATTATCCGCTTCCGGGTGAGTTCCAGTAAATCCTGTTCCAGAGTAAACATACCTTGCTTCTTGCCTTCCACCATCATCTGATAGATTTCCCCGATGTTTTGGTTGCGGATGGCAGCTTGTACTGAGGAATCCACCACCAGTATCTCTTTGGCGAGCACCAGTTTGCTATCTATGGTTGGCACCAGTTTTTGGGAGATGGATACTGTGAGAACATCGGCAAGACGGTTGCGGATACGTTCCTGTTCATCCGGAGGGAATTCTGCCACGATCCTGTGCAGACTGTCGATGGCGGAGCTGGTGTGCAGAGTGGTAAAAGCTTTGTGACCGCTATCGGTGATTTCCAGCACGGTTGCGATGGTGCGGGGATCCCGCATTTCTCCCACTACAATGATGTCAGGATCCTGACGCAAAGCTTCTATGGCACCGGCCTCAAAAGAACGAACGTCCGGACCCACTTCCCGGTGACGCACGAGGCAGAGCTTGGATTTGTGGATATGCTCGATGGGATGGCCGATGATCACAATATGGGCTTCGTTTTCCCGATTGTTCATGTCGATAATAGCATCGAGTGTGGTACTCTTTCCGCTGCCGGTGATACCAGTCACCAGCACCAGACCGGATTTCTGATGCTTGAGGTTGAGCTTATCGGACACTTGCTTGGGGATGCCCAAGCCTTCGATGGTGTAAAGCGTGTCGTTGATGCGACGGAAGTTACAAGAGACAAAGCCACGTTCAAAATAAACAGTGCCTCTAAATCGTGCCGGAGCGTTTTCCTGGCTGAGATCGAGGGAAAAATCCACGCTGCGGTTCATGTACAGAGTTTGCCGGTTGGTACTGCTGAGCCAGCTCAGGATGATAGCAGTGCTCTCATGCGTTTCCAGGCTGCCATACTCAAGGCAGGGCTTCTTTACGCCGTAGATGCGATACCAGACCTTGTTCATGGAGCCGGGAGCTCCAAAATCTATATCTGAGGCTTTGAGTTCTTTCATCCTCAGGATCCAGTTGCTCAAGGTATTTTTCACCTCTTTTGCTCTTTCGGCGTCGGCATCCAGCCATTTCTCCACCATGTGGCAATAGTCCGGGCCTATCAAGCCCGCGGGCAGCATGGGTTTCAAGCTGTCGTAAAGTTCCATCCGTTTCAGGTTTCCTTTTTCTGAGAGAGAGGATTGTATCCGCTGAAGAGTCCCAGCTTGTAGACTGAGCGTCTCCATTTGCTATAGATACAAAGGATCAGGTTGATCATATATTTCTTGGTAAGCGTTTCATCCTGATAAGTAAAGAATTCGATGAGTTTCTTGCGATTAAAGTGGCGGATCTGAGCATCTTCCTGCACGATCAGATCTGTAAACATAGCCCCGGGATTGATAAAGACCTCTTCGCCCCAGATCTTTCCGGGACCCAGCACATCCAAAGGGCAGCCGTTGTAGATCACGGCAACCTTGCCACTTTCTACCAGTATCATACAGCCGGCACTATCATCCTGATGGAGTTTCTCTCCTCTCTTGTAGGAAGAAAGAGTGCCAATGCTGCTAAATTCATGTATCTGGTCACTGCTGAAACCACGGAGCAGCTGATGATCATAGGTATCCGGCACAGCTTCAGCATTGGCTGTGCTCTCACCCAAAGAAAAAGCGTGAGCGATGCCGGATTCCACCACCTTGAGCAGGTCATCGGCCTGGATGGGCTTGGTGAAATAGTGGTAAGCACCAGAACGAATTGCCTTGATTGCCACTTCAGTATTGGAGAATCCCGTGCTCACGATGATCACTGCCAGAGGTTGGATCTCCTTGATCTTGATTAGAAGCTCCAGCCCATTCATCCTGGGCATATAGACGTCCAGGATATAGAGATCAAAGCTCTCAAAGGCCATTTTCTCCAGGGCATCCAGACCGTCAACGGCGGTTTGCACCTGGTAACCGGCTTCGGTGAGGAATTCGCAGATTATATCCCGGATTCCCTGTTCGTCATCGACGACTAAGATCTTCTGGTTCATGGTAATTCTCCCCGTTTATAAGCCAATAACTTATTATCCTTCAGCATATCAAGCTTCTTGAGCAAAGCGCTGATTCTATTTACAGATTCCGTGATCTCAGCTCCGGTCTTCCCCAAACTCTCATTATCCAGCTCCATTGCCAGCTTCTTCACTCTGCTGATGGATAGCGATATCACACACAGCGGTGTATTGATGTCATGATCCAACCTGGCTATCTCCCTCAAGGATCGAAACAGGTCGTCCAGATCCCTCTGTTGCTCTTTTGCTTCAGCTTCCTTGGCTCTGAAGGCTTCCAGCTCTTCATTCAGCTTGGAGATAATGGCAGCTTTGGCTTTCACCAGACTGAGTTGTTCGTTCAGATATCCTGCCAGAAAGGCAACCCCACAGAACAAGCCGGTGTAAGAGAGTATATATACAGTGGATCCGGTTACATCCAGAGGATTGGAGTTGTTGGGGCTGATGATGTTGTTTTGATACATCACCATCAGGATCAGAAGAAACATGCTTCCCGCCAGCCCGGCAATCACGCCGCCAAACTTTGGAATAGTGAGTGAAGCAGTAATCACCGCAATCAGATATATCCACACAAAGTAACTGGAAGGGCCTCCCGTGAGATGCACTACCAAGGTAGCAAAGATCAGATCCAGCACGATCTGAAACACTATCACTACCATTTTGCGGAAACTGACTTGCAATTGAAAGAGCAGATTGAGCGCTACAATACCCAGAAAGACTCCGAAGAAAACCATGCTTTGCACCATATTATCCTGAAACTTGATGTGCAGGATGCCGATTGAGAAGAGCACGGTTACCATGAACCACCGGATCATGGACCACCAACTGAGTATTGAGTTCTTTTCTGCTTCCATATATCTTCCTAATCCTTG
The DNA here is from genome assembly GCA_036584515.1 of Candidatus Cloacimonadota bacterium. Taxonomy (GTDB): domain Bacteria; phylum Cloacimonadota; class Cloacimonadia; order Cloacimonadales; family Cloacimonadaceae; genus PHBP01. The sequence goes on from JAZHDE010000180.1 coordinate 10,297, forward strand.
ATATACAATATTTCTTCCGGGACGGTTTGAGTGAGGTAGAAACTATTGATCTCTGCCCCTGTTAGCTCCCGGTCAAAAAGACCGATCCGATCCATAATGCCCTTGAAATATTTGAAGTTGGACGCTATGTAACTGGTTGAGGGGCGATAGTCTCTTCTGCCTAAAAAGACTCCATAATGGTTTGGGACTGGATTCTCCGAAGTAGCTGTTGTCACAGTTTGTTTCAAGACCCCGTTAATATAGGCTCGGAGAACTCCCTGTTTGGCGGTGAGAGCGAAGAAGTGCCACGTGGCCTTATTATAAGGGCTTTTACTGGTGGGTGTGAAGGGCACCACCGCCTCAGCTCTGGTTTTGGGGCCATTGTTGAAAGTGGATTCAAAGATCATAGCACTGCGGCTTCTATCATACCAGATGGCGGCTGTGGGCTTATCCCTGAGATTGCTCCCTGGATGTGTGCCCGAAGGGGTGCCTGTATCATAGGGGTCAGAAGCCAGCCAGAACAGGGTTCCCTGGCTAGTAGTATTAGTTTGATCAACAGTGGCAAAGCATACCAAAGTGAGCCCGGTGTCACAAACCAGATTGCTGTAGGCACTATCTGCTGGAGTTGTGCTAATGCAGATATAATCATCCACTCCATCAAACTTGGCTCCCTTCCAGCCATAGGGCGTGTGGGGACTGGTGCCGATGCCTCCATAGACATCACCCTCATAATCATTTAGCGATGAATCCTCTATGTAGGCATTGGAGCCGTGAAACTGGGGCTGGTCCATCTCAAAGAAGAAGCAGTTGGGATCTCCCGCGACTTCGTCGAGAGGAAAATTAAACGCCATCTCAGCAGTGTAATTCACAGTTACGCCCTGCATGGCAGCGGTGATATAGGTAAAGGTGCGGTAATGCGAGGCACTTTCCACAAACTGGTATTGGATGCTGTCTATGGTGCAGTGGCCGATCGTAAAATTGTTGAAAGTGTGGGTGAGCTCCAATTGTCCAGAAGTGGGGAAGGCCAAGCCTATCTGGACAGCATTGCACATGGCAGTCCGCAGGGCATAATCACTCACGTTCTCAGCTTCCTTGGTGAGCAGATTGCGCACCACAGTGTCTGGGAGCTTGCTCATTTGGCGTTGGAGGGAAATAATGATCCCGGCAAAGATGGTGGACATCAGGATCACGACAATCAGCATTGATCTACCCATTTTTCAGGCTCCTCTCATGTAACTATTCATTAGATAACAACGGATCTGTACCATGGACCTCAGAGGTTGAGCCTGAGTCCTGGGAGCATCCTTGCGAAAAGTCAGCAGCATCTCTGCCGAGCGCACCGCACTGGCCGTGGTGGTGAGCTGATCCAACTTGGTATAGTACTTGAAAGTGATATCTTCGATATAGAAGATATAGGGAGCCGGCAGTACCTCGCCATCCTGAGTAATGGTGAGTATATCGCCATAATCGGTGCCGCTATCCTCCAAACTGATCTCAACAGTGTGGCTGGATGCGGTGAGGACATCCAGTTTGTAATCCCAATAAGTGATGAAGACCATTCTGTTCGTCGCCGCAGTGGTCACCACGCTGGTCGGTGCGATGCCGATACCAGCCAGAGCTATCACGGAATTCAGCTTGCGACAGGCCTCATCCATGTGTTCCACCATTGCCGAAGCATATAGACTTCGCTCCGCATTCTCCCGAAGACGTAGCTGAAAAGTCATCATCATCAGGATGAGTAACGCGCCAATCATGGCGGAACCGAGAAGATCGAGAATAACGCTCATATATGCAGATTCGTCTTGGTATAAAGTCTCTGAAGGGTCACCGGGCTTCTCAGAGCAGCCGGGCCGCGTACAGTGACAGTTACCCTTTTATTGGGGTTATCGATTGGAGGTGAGGCCAGAGTCACGCCCAGAGTATCGCAATCCACGGCGACCACCTGTACCTGATAGACGGCACCCAGGTGAGGGTAGGTTCTGGTCTGAGTGAAGTTGTAGTTCGTAGTAACGGTAGCAAAAGTCAATTGGTGGGAAAAGAGTTTGGCATCGATCTCATCCAGCAGGCTGTGGCAAATCTGGGTGGATTGCACGATCAGGGTGGCATCATTCAGGTTATCCGTTTGCATGTGCAGAGCCCGGTTGTAAACCATGGAGATAGTGGTGAAGAATACCACCGCGATTAGCGCCATTACCATATCCATCATGCTCATAATCTAATCCTCACTTGTGGCATAGAGCACTTCTGCGATTCCGGTGAGGCCATTGCGGATGCGGTCTATACCGGAATCTCTCATGGAAAGCATGCCGTGCTTCTCAGCGACGGCGCGGATCCGTTCTTCATCGATGTCATTGGCAGAGCGCACAATTTCGTTGCGTATCTCAGGGTAGAAATACAGAGCTTCAGCGATATTGATTCTGCCTTTGTAGCCTTCTTTGCAATGCTGGCAACCCACCGGCTCGTAGATAGTGCCGGAATCGAGGTCTTCCTGGGTGAGACCCAAGGCCAGAGCGGCTGGATAGTTTTCGACGGTGATGGGACGCTTACAACGCTCACAGAGCTTGCGAACCAAGCGCTGGGCAATGATGATATTGATGGAATAGGCCAAGAGGAATGGCTCAATTCCCATCTTGTAAAGACGGGCAATGGCCGAAGGGGCATCATTGGTGTGCAGGGTGGAAAGGGTGAGGTGACCCGTGTTGGCAAGCTTCACAGCGATTTCTGCAGTGATCTTATCACGAATCTCACCCACCATCACGACGTCCGGATCGTGACGCAAGATGGCGCGAATAGCTTGGTCAAAGCTCATCTTGTGCCCAATCTTGAGCTGCCTGGCGCCATTGATCACATACTCGACCGGGTCTTCGCAGGTAAGCACGTTCAAAGTGGGATTGATGATTTGGAAGAGGGCTGCCATCAGGGTCGTGCTTTTTCCACTACCCGTGGGGCCGGTCACAATCACAATGCCCTTGGAGGTATTGATGGATTTGACGAATTCCTTTTCAGCTTGCTCCTGGAAACCCAGCTTGCGGAAGTCTGCAATCACTTTGCGGTCGTCGATCACACGGATCACGACGCTTTCAAACCTGCGCTCATACTCTGCCGAAACGATGGGCAGGATCGAAACGCGGAAGCGGATCAGATGCTCGTCTATCAGCCTCTGGGCAAAACCATCCTGGGCAGAATCCCGCTCAAAGCGGTCCACGCCCACGCTGCGGTCTTTGACCACTGCTGCAAAAGCTTCCGGAGGAGTGTTTTCCTGCCGGTGCCAGAGAGCCAGCTTACCATCGACGCGCATATACAGGTCAACGGCGGTCTTGCCATTGGGGATGATGTGAATATCGGAAGCATCGGTGCGCACGGCTTCGATCAGAGCGCCTTCAAAGAGGTTGACCAGCAGGCTCTTGTTGATTTCCTCATCGAGAGCTTGCTCGTCCAGCTCCTGCATGGAGCCATCATCGACCAGGATGTCCCCGGCTTCTTCCAGGAGTTGCAGGAATTCATTTTTCTGGGGAGCAATGCGGTTGATCAGCTCTTCAATGGTCTTGAGTCTGGTCCAATAAATTTCCACCCGGCGATAGGGAGCATTGAGTCCAATCTCCTGAAGCAGTTTATCGGTGGTATTGCTGGCCAGTACCCTCAGGACTTCCTTGTTCATGCCGATGGTATCAAAGGGGAAGATCTTGTGATAAAAGAGTTTCTTGCGAAATTCTTCCGGCAGGGTATCCAGAATCTCCTTGGTTTGTTTGATCTGGGCATCCGTGAGCTCTTCCATGCTGATCTCGTGTTTGGGGAAGGCATAGTGCCGCGCCAGCGCCTCATAGACCAGATCATGGGTAGCGTGGTATTCCTCCACCAAAATCTGCGCCAGGGCACTGGGCGAGACGTCTCCAAACTCGGTGATCTTACGGGTGGCCTCCTGGATCATCTGCAGCTCGAAATAGCTGTTGCGAACCAGGTAAGCGCCGAACTTGGTGAGAGTTTCCATATCCCTTACATCGCTGTGGGCGGAGAGATGGTGGCAATTTCTGCCGAAACTATGGTAAGGAAAGTGATGGCTATGGTGATAAAGAGCGCCACAATGGTCTGAATATACTCTACAAGAGCGTTCATCTTATAGGTGGTTTCAGCTTCGTAAAAAGAGCATATCTGTTGGGCAGCCTGTAGGATATTGCCGGTTTCCTGGCCGGTTTTAAGCCGGGTGATGGTGGTGCGGTTAAAGACTCCGGAGGCTTCCATGGCAGGAACAAAGGCTTCACCTTCGCGCAGCATCAGGGGGATTGTGATCATCTTTATCTTCTGCTCCATCCAGGCGTTGCGGCAGGCTTCTGCGGCAGTGCGGATGGTCTCGATATTGTCGCCGGCTCCGGCGTAGATAGTTCCAAAGACACGGAAATATATTTCTATGCTGGATTTATGGATCAGGTGGCCTATCATGGGCAGTTTCACCATTTGCCGATCCCGCCAGACTCTGCCATTGGGCGTGGACCACCAGCGCCAAATTATTATAATTGGTGTGGCTATCATTATGATGATCAGCCACCAGATTCTCGCCAAGAGGTGAGAAAGATCCAAGGTTGCCATAGTCATGGGCGGGAGCTCCATATCGTAGGCCAAAAAGAGTTCGGCAGTGGCGGGGAAGATCTTGACAATGTAATACATCACTGCCAACACAGTGGCGAGCACAGCAAACATGGGGGAGATCAGGGCTTTTTTGACGTTTTTTTTGATCTCTTCATCCCGCTCGATGAACTTCGTGGTAGCCTCAAAGATCTCGGTCATATTACCGCTCTTGGTAGCAAGACCCAGCATGAATGCGGGGAAGCGGCCAAAGACGTGCTCATATTGCATAAAGACGTCCCTGCCTTCAGCACCGCCCTTGAGCTGGTTCTCGATTTGGATCAGGGCATTCTTCAGCACTTGGTTGGTCTGCTCTTCCGAGAGCATGGAAAGCACTCTGCCAAAACTCATCTTGTCTTTGAGCATATTGGTGGAGAGCTTGATGAACATCAGGATGTCCTGAGAACCCGGTTTGATAGGGAGATCGAAAAGAACTGGATTGACTTGAAAGCTGCTGTAGCCCATTTTCTTGAGAGCGCTTTCCACCTCATCTTTGGTGAAGGCACCCTGCCTGCCCTTGATGGGCTTCTTGCCTGGTAGCTTTATGGTGTAAAGAAAGTCTTTCTTCTTTTCTAGTAGATCGATGCGTAGCTGATACTTCTCTGTAAGCCTGGCAATGTATGCCTTCGCTTCCTTTTTGGAGCGTACAGAGAAATTACCCTGAACCAGCTTGCCCTGGGGGTTGTAGGCTCTGAAGCGGTACTCAGCTATCATTTCTCTTCCTTAGCACTAATCTTGGGAAACATCTCTCACCTTGCTTTGAGATATCTATTGCAGATATCATCAGTCACTTAAGGTTCTCTTAAGAGCCCGTTTAGACTCGGATTCTTAAGGCAACCCTATTTTCCCATAATGTGAGGAATGGTCAAGATAAATCTCGACCATTCCAGAAGATATTGTCTTAAGTAAAGAGTTTAAATGTCTGATGAAGCAGTATTGATTTCGCAGGAAGGAATCGTAATTGTGGCTACACCTTGAGGATTCTTCCCACCCTTCTCTTCCTTGCCGACACCTGTAATGGTGATTGAAGTTTCTGTAGGAACGGCAACAGTGTATCCACCTGTATCTGTTGTGTCTTGAGTGGCTCCACCAACGGTTCCCCAACCAAGATAAGCACCGATTGTGCTTGCGTCAGCAGTAATTGTAGCAGGTGTGCCGGCTCCACCTTGGGAAGTTGGGGTTTTGTACCATTGCACTACCTGAGAGGCATACTGTTGTAATTCACCGGTAACAGCGGTCTTGTTGGAGTTATAAGCCTGGTTGCGGAACATGGTGATTCCGACTGCGATAGCGACACCAACGATGATAACGCTAAGTACGATGAGTAGAATTTGTTGAGTTCCCATGGTAATCTCCTTTTCTTGTGTAATATTTTCTTGGGTTCACACTCTATTCTTTCGCCACAGGCATTGCCCGTGACAGGATAGCTATAACGCAGCATCCGTGCCAATTGACAGATTTTTTTATTCTTCATTGTTATGGGTGGGCTATGTGTTGCGTTGATATGTGTTTACACATTGTATAATTTCTTCACTCAGGCGATTGTGCGGGTTTCTGGAGCTAGGATTGGTGTTGTGATTGTTATTATTATGCTACGGTGTGTGGTGTGTGTGTGGTGATATAGTAACGTAGTATGATCTCAATATGGATTCTGCGATAGAATGGCAGCAGGGCGCTGATCATTGCCCAGGACGCTGTCTTCTATTGGAGATGATTCTCTTGTCCTCCCGGGATGCAGTCTTAGGGATCCCAAGGATGCGGAATTCTCCCTGCCTCAGGACGGAATCATCATAATCCCAGTTTTACCAATCATTCTCCCAGCTATGCGTATAGGATAGCCCGGAGGGCGCTGAATATAGCCCAGGACGCAGTCTTCTATTAGAGATGATTCTCTTGTCCTCCCAGGACGCAGTCTTAGGGATCCCATGGATGCGGAATTCTCCCTGCCTCAGTACGGAGACATCATAATCCCAGTTTCACCAATCATTCTCCCGGATATGCGTTTAGGATAGCCCGGAGGGCGCTGATCATAGCCCAGGACGCAGTCCTGGGTTTTGGTTTGTATCTGATCTCGTAAGAAGCAATTAGCCCCCTCCCCCCCCGGATTTGAGCGCGAGCGCTCAAATCCGGGGGGGAGGGTGCTCTTTTGGAATTGTGGTTTGTCTTATTCGTCCTCCCAGGACTCCGTCCTGGGCTATGATCAGCGCCCTCCGGGCTAGTTGAGGAGTCGCTGCGCGACGATTGATGATTTTCGTCGCCACGTCACCACGTCGCCACGTCACCACGATATCACCCCACTTCGCGGGGTTCCTGCTTGTGTCGCTGCGCGACGATCACCTACACAAGGATAACAAGGAACAGATGATTAGGCTGGTTTTTGGAACCAGGAGAGATGTTATAAAGCAACTACAAACGTCAAAATGGTGATATAAGAAAGCTACATATTGGCTGTGCCCATAAAAGTGAACTGGAAAGACAGGTGTCGTTTGACCCTTATCCTATATGGTATTAATTGCCATCGGTCTCCGCAGTAGCAAAGCTTTCGGCAGAAGAAATATCAATCTTCGTCTCATTGGTCATCATGTCATATGTCATACTGATAAATGGGAACTTATCACCTTTGGCTTCCTTACCGAGGGCCAGGATACTCAACTCTGCATCAGTACATCCGTCGTAGTGATATTCCGCATTGGCTGAGTCGAATACATAAGTCTGAACAGTCTTTCCAGCAGAAGTACTAAATCCCAAATACATTGGCAAGCCATCCACATCCTCTATCCGGGTTAGATCCTGACCTGCTCCTCCCATACCAGGAGGTAGCATCCAATACTCGGCAGCCCGGGCTCGGAAGGTCTGTAATTCTACCGTAATAGCTTGAATATTGGCCTGATAGGCCGAATTGGAGAATATCGTTATACCCACAGCAATAGCGATGCCCACTAGGATCACTATCAAGACCAAAGTCAGTAGCACAGCTTCCTTTATACTGGGGCACTTTTCATAATATAACACATAAAAAGGAGCATAAGCTTTATTTGATTTGGTTGAGCCGTTGTTGTGCTGTTGCAATCTTTTTTCTAAATCTTTACAAAAACCCTTATAAAAAAAATTACTCTTTTCACTTTTTATTAAATAAACATAAAACATAATTTACGTCCTATCCCCGCCCGAACGACTGAACAATCACTCAGTCGTTCAGTCGGGCGGGCATTGAACGACGGGACCAAATTGTTT
>JAZHDE010000181.1:0-3531 GCA_036584515.1 Candidatus Cloacimonadota bacterium
CGACTTCGTCGATCTTCTTGATCCAATCATCGGTGATGTCTTGCAGCTCTTTGAGGAGCTTCTTTTCGTCGTCTTCGCTGATTTCTGAATCTTTCTTCATCTTCTTGGCAAGTTCGTTGGAATCCCGGCGGATATTACGGATAGCCACCCGGCAATCTTCGGCCAGCTTCTTCAGATTCTTGACGATGTCTTTTCTTTTATCCTCAGTAAGAGGTTGAAAAGGTAGACGGATTACGTTACCGTCGTTCTCGGGAGTTATACCCAGATTAGCTGCCAGAATAGCTTTTTCAATATCTGCCAGAGTGGTCTTATCCCAGGGCTGCACAATGATGGTGCGAGCTTCAGGTATAGAGACGTTGCACATCTGCTTGATGGGCGTGGGTTGGCCGTAGTAATTTATCCGGATATCATCCAGTATGGCAGCACTGGCTCTGCCGGTGCGGACTTTGGAGTATTGATGTAAAAGAGATTCAAAAGACTTCTGCATCTTGTCTTTGGTATTGTTTTTAAGCGTATCCATAATTCCTCTTTAGGGATGAATAAAGGTTCCTACTTCGCTGTGTAGCAAAGCTTGTTCAATGTTCCCTTTCACATTTATGTTGAATACCTTGATGGGCATTTTGTTCTCTTGCGCCAGAGAGAAGGCAGTCATGTCCATCACGCCCAGTTTCCTCTCCAGACATTCCTGGTAGGAGGCATGATTGATGAAAACTGCTTCCGGATTCTTGCGGGGATCATCGGAGTATAGTCCATCCACATTGGTGCCTTTGAGCACGATATCCAGGCTTAGCTCAACCGCACGCAGAATAGCTGCTGTGTCTGTGGTAAAGAATGGATTACCGGTACCTCCGGCCAGGAAGCAAATCTTACCTTCAGTCAAAGCCTGAAGTGCCTTAAACGGGCTATAATGCTCAGCTAGTTTATCTACAGCCAGCATGGAGAAAACCTTGGTATCATAACCTTTCAGTTCCAGCACTTCTGCCACATAGAGAGCGTTTTGCAGAGTGGCAAGCATGCCAATGCTATCCAGGGTAACGCGGTTCAAAGCTTTGTTTTTCCATCTGCCACCCCGGAAGATATTGCCACCGCCAAAGACGATGGCAATACTATATCCGAGTCTCTTCACCTCTATCAGTTCATCTGTGATCTTATCGACAAATTCATCGTCAAAACCAAAGCCGCGGGATCCGGCAAGGACCTCGCCGGAAAGCTTCAGCAAGACGCTATGAACATTCTCTGGCTGATATTGGTGCATAACTTTTATTAATTTCCGCCCAGGCTGTAGCGGGTAAAGCGGGCGATCTGGATGTTTTCTCCGGTCTTGGAGATGGTTTCATTGAGCAGATCCTTGACGCTTTTGCTTTCGTCGGAGATCAGCTTCTGTTCCAAAAGAGCATTCTCGGCACAGAACTTACGGACGTTTCCTTCGATAATCTTATCGAGGAAATCAGCTTTCTTGCCTTCGTTGAGAGCCTTGTTGCGGGCAATCTCTTTCTCGCGCTCTATGAGCTCGGGATCGATCTGCTCGGCACTGATGGCCAGAGGGTTGGTTGCAGCAATCTGCATAGCTATTTCATCGGCAAGTTTGGTGAAATCTTCGGTTCTGGCGACGAAATCGCTCTCACAATTCAATTCTATCATAACACCAATCTTATAGTTGAAATGAATATAAGAATGGATGATACCTTCGCGTGTTTCGCGGCTGGCTTTGGATTCGGCTTTGGAGATACCTTTCTCACGCAGCCATTTGATGGCATTGTCAATGTTGCCATCGGCTTCGACCAGAGCCTTACGGCATTCCATCATGCCGGCGCCGGTTCTCTCACGCAGTTCTTTTACCATTGTTGCGGTAACTTCTGCCATTGTGTTCTCCTTAGTTTGATGAGTTTGTTTATCCTACAAAAGGATAGAGATAGGGGGCAGGAGCATATGTCCTGCCCACTGATACTTTTTTAGTTTTCCTCTTTGAGTTGCAGTGCTTCGGGAGCAGCCGGTTCGACTGCTGCCAGCTCTGTCATCTCAGGAGCGGCTGTTTCGTCAGATACTGTATTGTCAGCGCCTTCAGTAGCCAATCCTCTGCCTTCAACAACGGCGTTGGCCATGATATCTGCGATCAGGTGAATTGCTCTGGTAGCATCATCATTGGAGGGGATCACATAATCAATGAGATCGGGATCACAATTTGTATCCACCATACCGACGATCGGGATACCCAGCACGCGGGCTTCGTGGATTGCGATCTTTTCATGATCTGTATCGACAACGAAGATAGCACCGGGCTTGGCGTCCATATCACGGATTCCACCCAGAGAGAATTCAATCTTGTCATGAGAGCGCTTAAGCTTGAGCTGTTCAAGCTTGGTATAATTGTTTATGGAACCATCGACAACAGATTCTTCATACCATTTCATCTTTTCGATGCTCTGGCGAATGGTCTGCATGTTGGTAAGCATTCCGCCGTACCATCTCTGATTCACATAGAAGACGCCGGCTTTCTCGGCAGCTTCTCTAATAGCTGTTTGAGCTTGCTTTTTTGTACCCACGAAGAGGATGTATTCTCCCCGGGAAGCAATCTCTTTTACAAACTGATAGGCGTCGTTTATGGCGTCAACAGTCTGCTTCAGATCGATAATGTGGATCCCATTGCGCTTGATAAAGATATACTTGCGCATCTTGGGGTTCCATTTGAAGGTCTGGTGCCCAAAGTGAACACCGGCTTCAAGTAGTTGCTTCATAGAAACTACGGACATTATAACTCCTAATATACGGTTGTAAGTTCCACCAGCGGATCTACGCAATTCAGAGGAAGCTGCTGTCGCAGTTGATCGGGTTCCTCACCGCCTTGCAACTCCACTGGCTTATATTTTGGTTTAGTTTGGTTAAAGAGAAGTTTCTTCATCACCGCTAAGGGCGGGGGAACAGCTTGCTCCCCCAAAACCCGATTAACGTTTGGAGAATTGGAATCTCTTTCTGGCTTTTGGACGTCCGGATTTCTTCCGTTCCACCATACGAGGGTCACGGGTAAGGAATCCGCGGGTTTTGAGCTGGGGTTTCAGTTTCTCATCATACTCGACCAGAGCACGGGAGATACCATGACGAATGGCTCCTGCCTGACCGGATAAGCCACCGCCACAGACGTTTACATAAACGTCGAAGCTTTCGCTCATTCCAATGGTCTGCAAAGGCTGTTCGACCACCATTTCCAGGGTCTCACGTTGCAGGTATTTCTTCATCTGGATCTTGTTGATGATACGCTTTCCGGTTCCGGGAGTCAGACGGACTCTGGCAACGGCATTCTTTCTTCTGCCAACGGCATCATAATTCTGCATAACTTAGTTCTCCAACAGTTTCAGTTCGACCGGCTGCTGGGCAGTGTGAGGATGCTCTGTACCGGCATAAACTTTCAATTTCTTAAACATTGCATTGCCAAGCGTGGTCTTGGGCAACATACCTTTGACGGCATGCGCTATGACACGCTCTGGATGCTCTTCCAGGACTTTGGCAAAGGGTATTTCTTTTCTTCCACTGGGG
>JAZHDE010000182.1:0-3486 GCA_036584515.1 Candidatus Cloacimonadota bacterium
GCCAAGATGCTAACGTGATCCCCAGAGGGAAAGACCAGGTCAAAAGACTCACGAGAGTTCTTTACTTTGATCAGCATGTTCTCATTGGAGTCATATGTACTAAGCTTGACTTTGCAATCGTTCTCATGCTCGAACCGACTGATTAGCTCAGGATCGATGTAATCCGTCCAGTTGAAAACATATAACACTTTCTTCCCGCCGTTACAAGCGGTTAGCATCAGGCTCAGCAATACGAGCAGCAATATAATAAGTCTTTTCATGATAACTCCTTCTAGTTTGATTGGGCAAGATCCATCTGATCTGCCTCTTTGATTCCTCTTCCCAGATTCACTGCTCGGAGTAGAACCCAACCAGTGATGAAAAAGAACATGATCGACAGGATTGACCAACGGATATCTCCCGTTTTATGGGCAATCCAACCATACAATACGGGACCAATAATTGAAGAAAGCCTCCCTGTCAAGGCATAAAAGCCAAAGAACTCCGCCTGCTTGCTTCTGGGAGTTAACTGAGACAGAATAGTACGGCTGTTTGCCTGACTGCTTCCTATTGCAAGCCCCGCCAATAATCCTACCAAATAATACTCGTTTGCGGAACGACAGAAAAATGCCCAGACCACCACAGCTATCCAGATCAAGAGCGAAATGCTGAGAGAAAGCTTGGAACTCCATTTATCGGCAACTACTCCAAAGACAGCAGCACCCAGTATGGAAGTAAACTGCGCCAGAATAAAGTAGATTATCATCGCCTTGGTATCCATGCCAAAACGCTCTATCCCATAGATGGAAGCAAAGGCTATCACTGTCGTTATCCCATCATTATAGATAAAATAGCTGAGGATGAACCTCAGAAGCTGCGGCAATTGCCTCATATTCTTGATCGAATAGCTGATTCTCTGAACTGCTACACGATAGTAGTTCGTCCGTTTGGAAGACCTCTTGAATTCTTTGAGCCACACAAAGAGGAAGCTCGAAAAGATCAGGAAGTGCAAGGCTACTGCTGGAAAGACCCATCGCACCTGAGATGGATCTGAATTGATGATCCAGAGTGAATAGAGCAGTGATAAGAGTCCTCCCACATAGCCCAAAGCCCAGCCATATCCGGATACCTTGCCTATATCAGCAGGACCGGCTATATCCGGCAGAAAGCTATCGTAAAACACATTAGCACTGTTGAATCCAAAATTTGCCACGATAAAGAAAACCATCCCCAGAATAATACTTCCGGGCCCGACAAAATACAACAAAGCAGTGAAGACAACCGTGAGATAGCAATTGATCAAAAGCATGCGCTTCTTAGCTCGGGAATAATCTGCCACCGCACCCAGAATTGGGGCAGAGATTGCCACCAGCGCCATTGAAATACCAACGGCTCTCCCCCACAACATCTCTCCATAACCTTTGTCCCCGCCCACCACGGTTCCCACAAAATAGGCAGAGTACACCACACTCACAATGATGGTTGTGAATGCCGAATTGGCAAAGTCATACATCATCCAGCCGACCAGGCTTTTATTCAGTTTCATCAGTGTCCAGGGGTAGATTTACACAGGTAAGCTTGGGCCAGTGTTGCGCTAAGTCTTTTCTGGGTGAAGTGATGAAGACCTGATTCTTGTCGTCAATCAGATCCTGTATTCTTTGCATATGAATGGCATCCAGCTCGGCAAAGATATCGTCAAAGAGAAGTATGGGCAGGATAGAAGTCTTATCATTGATCAGATTGGCTTGGATGAGTTTCAGGATCACCACCACTATTCTTTTCTGCCCACCAGAGCCATAAAGCTTTAGGTCATGATCGTTCAGAACAAAGCGGTAATCATCCAGATGTGCCCCGATTAGAGTTCTCTCATAATGCTTTTCGCGACTCTCATTCTGCTTCAACCATTCAGTAAGTTGTTTCTCGGTTATCTCTTCCGGAGTATTCACTCTCAACACCGGTTCATAGTAAACACTCAAATTTTGAATGCTTTCAGAGATACTACAGTACTTGGAATCCAATTGCGAATTCAAATCCTTCAGATAAGAGAGCCGATAGTCCAAAAGTTCCAGGTAGGCTCCGGCAAAACGAAGATCCCAAGCAGCTTTCTGAGCTGCATTATAACCACTTTTAAGCAGGCTGTTTCTCTGCTTGAGCACATGCAGATAGTTTCGCAAGACCGGAAGGTATTTGGGAAAGACTTGTGAGATGGACAAATCAAAGTACTGCCTGCGGTATCTGGGACTACCCGTGATAATATTGATGTCTTCCGGAGCACTATAGATAATCTTGACCGCCTCCAGAACCCTGCTAAGTTGACGAACCGGTAGGCCGTCCAGAGATAGCTGTTTTACTCCATCCTGATAGCTGAAACTCACATTGAGAGAGAGCCCTGTTTCCAAAACAAAGTCTGCCGAAATATGAAAGCGATCAGAAGTAAAGCGGAGCATCTCCTGATCGCTGTGAAACCGAATAGACTTCCCGAGCCCGCAATAGGCCATAGCCTCCAAAAGATTGGTTTTCCCACTCCCATTATTTCCGATAAAAATACAGCCCTGAGGCAGGTAGTTAAAGCTGCCTCGGATGTAGTTTCTAAAGTTCTCTATCTCTATGGAGCGGAGTAGCAACCGATTATGACCGCAAAGGCATGAGCAGGAAGGTGAGCTCCTGATTCTCCTGGTTCATCTCGCTGTAGATCATCATGGGATCTTTTGGTGAACCCAGGAGTATCTTCACCTTTTCTGTGTCCACAACATCGAGAATAGCAAGCATAAATTTGTAGTTGAAAGAGATATTGGTTGGACTTCCCTGGTAGGAATAATCGTCCATAAACTGCTTGGCATCACCTGTATCGCGGTTGCTGGTGTTGATCTCAAATTGATCTGAATTGATCTCAAAGCGGGTACGGAGGTTATCGTCCGGAGCCACAAGAGCTACTCTGCGTATGGCTGTTTTGAGCCTGTCTTTATCGATTATCAGGCAGTTTGGCAGATCGTGAACAAAAGCCTTTTGATACTCGGGGTATTTGTTCTCGATAATCTGGCTGTAGATCATATACTCTCCATAGGCCAGCATCATTCTGTTATGCTCCATCAGAAGCTGCAACTCTTTTACATCGGAATTGTAGATCTTTTGCATAAAATCAAGCGTCTTGACAGGGATCACCTTTTCCAGGTAGCTATCTTGGTTTTCATTAAAGATGTTTTCTTCCAGTCTCTCAGCCTCGGGATTCTGCTGCATTATACTGCTACGAACCTTTATCTCAGCCACCTTTCTGCCGTCTGTGGCTGCCATAAGCTGTTCTTTGTCATAGATTTTCCAGCACACACCAGTGAGAACCGGGCGGTTATTATCCTGAGAAACGGCAAAACTGGTCTTGCTGATCATCCTGTGAAACAGCTCAGCTTCCAGTTTGATGGTATTCTGCAAGGTTGTGGAGGGGATCAAAGGATACAGAGAATGATCTGCACACAATAGCTTGAAATCGATCTTCCCACATTGAATCAGAAG
>JAZHDE010000183.1:0-3523 GCA_036584515.1 Candidatus Cloacimonadota bacterium
GGACATCCCGGGATATACAGAGATGGCTTCACCGTATCCAGGAAGCTTCTATCCAAAGCGTTACTACCCGCAAACACTCCTCCACTGATGGCGCAGCAGCCGCAGAGGATAAGCGCTTTGGGTTCTGGGATGGCAGCCCAGGTTTCCTTGAGAGCAAAGGCCATATTCTGCGAGATTGGTCCTGTGACTATCAGAGCATCGGCATGGCGCGGAGATGCCACCACTTCCAGACCATAACGTCCCATATCAAAATTCACATTGGAGCTCGCTCCCAGTTCCAGTTCACAGGCATTGCATCCTGCGGCAGAGACGTTACGGAGCGCAAATGACTTGCCAAACAGCTTGGCTAACTGTGGATCAGTCTTTAATATCGGCTTGCTGGAAACTCCCTGCTCAGGTAGCCAGCTCAGAATCAAAGATTCTCGCTTTGTTGCAGCCATCCTAAACTCCGGATCAAAACGATAAGTCTCCGGGAATTCCCTTTGGCAAAGGCCGCAGAAGTTACACTTGCCCAGATCCAGGGAATACTTCCTAATCGCCTGAGTGGGGCAGAGTTCAGAAGCCTGACGGAAATCACTCTCGTGAGCCCTCAGAATTCTGGGAAGCCCTGGAAATGATGGATGGATAGCGGCTTTGAGGGGATTGGGTATCGCCTGATATCCATGACCGAGCCGGGCTTTTATCAGTTCAAACATTCATCATCCTTTACAAATCGTGCCCACAATAGGAGAGATCAAAACTCTTGTTGCAAAGCGGGAAATCCGAGATTCCCTCATTCCTAACCGCCAAAGCCAATCCAAACCAATTATACAGGGAGGGATCATAGATTCGATAGCTCTGGGTGGCACCATTATGATCAGTTCTCAGGAGATGCACAATCCTGCCTCTCCAACCTTCCACGATTGAGACGCAGATTCTATCTGCCTGGGGAGCAGGAAGCTCCAGACTGCTTGATGCCTTCACTTCTCCAAGTCCGTCCAGCATTCGGTAGATCATGTTAAACGATTGCTGGATTTCAAGATGCCTCAGCCAAGCACGAGCCTGGACGTCTCCGTTCTCACAAGTGAGCACTGCATACTCTGCCTGTTCCGGCAAGGGATAATCCTGCCTTGCATCAACGGCAAGTCCAGATGCTTTGGCAGTAACTCCGCTCATATTAAGCTCAGTCACTTCCTTTAAACTAAGAGAACCGGTACTATCAAAGCGGTTTTGCACGCCGGAATCCGTAAAAACGGCGGCGGATATCTTCTCTATCTGAGCCTGAGCTTTTTTCAAAGTCTCCCGGAGCAGGTTGATCTGATCCTTATCAATCCCATAGTTCACTCCTCCGGGCTGAAGCCAGCGTTTACCATAACGGCTGCCACAGATGGCAAGGCTGGAATTGATAATAATCGTTCTTTGAGCTGCATAGAAGTTCAAGCCGGATTGATAAGCCACGTCACCGCAGAGTGCAGAAAGATCAGCCAGATGCATGGCTATCCTCTCGAGCTCCAAAGCAATGTTTCTGAGGGAAGCAAGACCACCCTCCACTTTCACGCCGCAAGCTGCTTCCACTGCCAGACAGTAAGCCAAACCATGCCCGATGGCTGTATCTCCAGCGATGCTTTCTGCCAGGCAGATCTTATGGCGGATATCCCCCGTTCTGATCAGTTCCATTACATTCCTGTGCTGATAACCAAGCTGAATCTCCAGATGCAGAACGCTTTCTCCCTTGCAGATAAATCTGAAGTGTCCGGGCTCAATAACTCCGGCATGCACCGGACCGACTCCCACTTCATGCAGAGACAGTGATTCACTCTTTAAAAAAGGATAATCTTCGATCCTACGAGTGGATCCTTGGGGAAAGCGCAGAGGTTTCAGCCAGGGATGCCCCTCCGGGATCAGACCTGTTTCCTCCCAGAGCTCACGCTCCAGGATGTGAAAAGCTGGGTAGTCCGTGGTCAGGCAGGGATATCTGCCCTCAGGGGGGAATTCCGAACGGAGCAGCACGGGCTTTTCGCCACTTTTACCCATCAGGCAGAGTAGTTCAGAGTTCGGAGAGGCAAGAAAAGCCAGAGGAGAGCTTCCTTGGGTAGAAAGCTGCACTATTTTCTCTCTGAACTCTGTAAAAGTCTGTAAAACCGGTAAGTTAAAACAAAAAGGATTATGATATTCTTCCATAATGCAGCACCCATAGCTGATTATGGCTATATGTCAAGGTAAAAACTCCCCAATCACTTCATCAGGATCATCTTAAGGCTGCTCGTAAAGTCTCCGGAACTCATTCTGCAGTAATAGATTCCGCTGGATACAGCACGTCCACTATTATCCAAACCATTCCAGACAATACTGTGATTCCCGGCAGGCTTTTGGGCTACCATCAAGGTTCTCACCAATTGTCCCCGCAAATTGAAGATACCAAGGCTGACCATTCCTGCTTCCTTCAAGCTGTACCGGATAGTGGTTTCAGGGTTGAAGGGATTGGGGTAAATACTTTGTAACCGGGTGAGCAAGGCTGAGGAATTGGTATCTTCTTCATTGGCTGTAATTCCGGCAGCATGAAAATCATCCAGAGCAAAGATAAAGGCGTCATCAGAAAGACATTGTATGCCTACCCGGATGTTCTGATAATAGTACTCAGAGGGTAGGTGGTAGGTATATTGCGTCCACATAACCGGTGCTTCCAGGTAATTTGGACCGCTGATTATTTGAAAGGCTTGAGGTATAACTGAACCTGTAGATATGCCTACTTTAAAGCGTTCTAAACCATAGTCGGCCACATAGGAGCGAGCCCAGAAACTGATAAAGCCTGCCTCAACCAGGGGGCTGATTATCCAATCGTTGTTTGGGGGTGTAGTCGATGCTATAGAGACGGCAAATTTATCTCCTTCATAAGGTTCAAAATCGATCAATGGAGGCACTGTTGCGCTTGGGTTAAAGATCATAAAAGCCATGGGCTCATAGATATTGGTCCAGGTTGTGCCGGTAATACCATAAGTGTGGCTCAAATCAACATCATCGAGTATCCATGGAGAGAAACTAAGGGCAAAATCGGGATAGCTTTCAAAACCATCTGCATAGATCAGATAGCTATCAGAAACCAGCATGAAGTTCAGGGTAGTGCCCTCTCCGCTCTGTACGATTACTCCAGTCATAGTTTCGGGGAGGCAACCGGGTGCAGAGGCAGTAACACTATAAGTACCTGCCGGTAGAGCTAACACATACATTCCTGCGGCATTGGTTGTGGTATTGTTGCTTCCTGCACTCACAGTAGCACCTGCGATGGCTTGATTGGACTGACTGCGAACCACTCCCGCAATGCTGCCCATCTGGCTTACTTTGGTCAAAGGATTGGAGAAGGCGGCCTCAGAGAGCACATCACCGCTGTAAACCGTTTTCACAGCCCATACATAGTTCCCGGAAGGCAGGCTTTCCCAGCCATTATCCACAAAGCTCAGTTCAGTCAATACCGTAGGACTGAGACTTGTCCACGCAGATTCATTGGTTTCCTGACCCTGCAAGAATCTCCAGACTTGGTAGCCCA
>JAZHDE010000184.1:0-3513 GCA_036584515.1 Candidatus Cloacimonadota bacterium
TTCCAAAGTAATTCCTATTTGCAAAGGCTAACTCTGCAGAAGATAACTAAAATGCACTTCAGTAAAGGATGTAAAAGGCATTGGAAGTGAGTGTAGAGTGAGTAGGTATTGGAGAAATACTGCTAATCATAATCATCTGCGACATCTGCGTTCCATTATCAGGAAAATCAGGTTCATCAGGTTATCAGATTCTATCCAATCCTGTTGATCCGGTCGATCCAGTCATCTGCGTTCTATTAACTAGCTGTATTCTCGGAGAATACTTCAGCCTCAAAGCGGAAGAGCCGGGTCTCCGTTTCCTGCCAGGTTGTGCGGGCTAAGCCGGCTTTCTTGCAGACTTGCTGCACAAAGGCCAGCGGTCCCCAACCCCATTCAGTAGCCACTTGGGGCAAGAGTAAGCCACTGCCTCTGGGGTGATCCAGCAGCAGTCCATCCCTGCCTATCTGAACATCCTGAGGTCCACTGATGGGGATCATCTCTCCAAGTATGGAGATTTCGAGCTCCAATTCCGGCAGCTCCTCTTGGCTTACGGGGCTGAAACGAGGATCACGAAAAGCTGCAGCACGCGCCATTTCCACCACGCTCAGTCCCAAGGCTTTGTTGCCTTTGATGTAGCCGATGCAGCCCCGGAGCTCTCCATTTTTGTGCAAACTGACGAACACTCCGTAATGCTTCTGAAAAACAGGATCTTCCGGCAGGGATGGTTCAAGATTGCTGAAGCGTCCCTCGATGCTTTGTCTGGCAAGTTCCAGCAGACTCTTTCTTTGGCTTGGATTTAGCATTGATTCTCCTTAGATTGCCAATCTGGCAGATAAGTAACCCACCACCTGCTGGTTGTTATGAGAAACCAGCCCGGAGTGAGAGTATGAAAGTATCTCAAATGAAGCAGAGCTGAAGAGCTTGCCCAGTTCTATCAGGCACTGAATGGCACCAATCCCGCAAGCTTCGGCTTTGCCACTATAGATGTCTTCCCAAAGACCTTCCCCATCCATTTCCAGAAGGCGTTCCTGCAGCTTCCGATCTATAGTAATGGCAGTCTTGGCATGATGATAGTGCGAGAGGTCCGTAGAGGCTATCACCACAATTCTTTTGGGGCTGCGAGTGATAACTTCATAAAGCCTAGAGGCAAGTCTAAAGGAGTTCTCCGGACTTTGCCTGCCCAGCATAATGGGGCAGATTCCCGAACTGGGAAAGAAGTGTTTGAGCAGAGGCAACTGAATTTCCAGGGAGTGCTCTTTTTGATGATAACTATGATGCACCGCCACCTCGTCCAGATCAGCCAGTTCTTTTGCCAAGTCCTGATCTTGAAAAAGCTCTCCCAGGGGGCATTCGTAGCTATCGTAGGGAGATAGTGAAAAGCTGAAGTGACCGGCTTGATGGCAGGGATGCAGGATGATGAAGCTATCCACCGGCTCCGAGCTCAGGTGTCTGTAACCCATTGCGGCAGTCTGCCCGGAATAGACCAGACCAGCATGCGGACAGATCAAAGCCAGGCTGCGCTTGGCCTTTGTCTGAGGTAGTGCACCCATATCCCAAGACTCAAACATCTGCATCAGTTGATCTGCAAAACGAGGGTAGAAGGTCCCTGCATGGCTGGCTTTTCTCTGCATCAGTGACCTGCCTCTTCGGTCTTCACAATCAAAAAATCCGCCTCACTCCGCAAGGCAGGATCAAAGCTGAACCCAGCAAGATTTTCTGTATACTCCGGGCTGATTACGGCTATCCTGGCCCGGGGATGACGGGATCTGACCCGTTCCACCGTTCCCAGGAAGGCCCGGGAATGAAAATCCCCGTTAAAATGAATCAGTTTATGCCTGGGATTGGCCCGCAGAGCTTGCACAATGCTTTCTGCCATGGTATCGTCCTTCATGCACTGAGCATAAAAGAGCCGATCCATCACGTTCTGATCCCCGGGTTCACCATGAGCCATATCAAGTTGCATGGTCTGCAAAAACCTCTCTTTGTAGTCTCCCGGAGTGGCAGTGATCTGCTCCGCTATCCAGCCCCGTTCCTCTTCGCTCAGCTCAGCCAGGCTGTTTGTGCCATAACGCACCACCTGAGAAGCGATTTGTCTGGGGATATTGGCTGCCAAGACCTTCAGATGGTTAGACTTGGCAAATTCCAGAAGAGGACGATAATCTGTTTCATAATTTGACCAGGGACGCGACTCGTGCAGAAATTCCGCTTCGGCAATTTCTCCGGCTAGATAAGAATCAATCCAGCTCTGAACATCCCGCTCAAACATCTCAAAGCTTACTATCAGGCGAGATTGACGCCGGTGCAGTGCACTCAGCACCTGAGCTTGAATCTCATGCAGAGCTGTGTCATCGTGGATTTCTCCAAAAAAGATCAGATCATATCGGTTAAGTTGCTTGGCCAATTCGTTCAGAGAAATATCTCTGCCGTTACGGCTGGAGATGATTCTGTATTGCTGCCCAAAGAGCAGCCCCAGGCTTGGCAGTAGCAAGATCATGAGCAGTATTTTCCTCATTAGTCCTCTATTGTTGTCAGTTCAACTGTCTATAATTTAACACATGTTGACGGCTCAAGCCATCCAGAAATTGTTTCAGATTGTCCAGACTATCGGTCGGACATTGCAGGCAGAATTTCACTTCCAGAGCATATTCAGCTTCTCCCAGAGCGATCTCATGAGCGTGTGAATAACGTTGCACCAGCTCAAAACAGGGGTAGTCGCAAGATAGTTCCAGCCGGCTTGTTTCCCGATACACTGTCTTCTCTGCAAGTTCGATCGTAGCACCAGTGACTCCGCCATAGGCTTCGATCAGACCTTTCACTCCCAACTTAATGCCACCATAGTAACGTGTTACGACAGCCAGTGTATTGGTCAGCTCACCTCTCAGAAGAGCGTTCAGGATTGGTTTCCCGGCTGTGCCTGCCGGCTCTCCGGCATCTGAATAGTAACGGGTAGATTGGTTTTCCCCCAGCACATAAGCATAGCAATTATGCGTGGCTGTGGCATATTCCTTTTGATGCCTGCTGAGAGCTCCCCTAATCTCTTCAGAGCTCGTGACAGGATATAGAACGCAAATGAATTCCGAGCGTTGGATCTTTTCCTGATGTTTACAAGTGGAAAGCAAAATGCAAGCCATCACTTCACCTTGATCAGATCCGACCAGCGGGTAGTGTATTGCGGACTCAGTCTCGCCCGCTTCATCTGCCATTCGTTCTTGATGCCTGAGCTGGCGAAAAAGAGGGTGTCCCTGCCGTGCTTGCCATTGATCCGATCCACCACATCCATCAGGTCTTTACGTTTGTCGTCCAGATAGTTAGTTTCCATAAAGTTCAGAGGAACATCTTCTTCGGATATAATGTCTGCCAGCATCACCCCGGCTTTTTTGTATTCAAAGCCCGGCAGATAGAGGTCTTCCAGCAGTTCCATGGCTTGTTTGATCATGAAGGGAGTGAAGGCAGTGGGCGGCATTAAAGTGGTGGCGCGGGAGCTGTTGTATTGAGGCCCGTCTTTGAAGCGATTGGTATTCAGGAAGACCATCA
>JAZHDE010000185.1:0-3483 GCA_036584515.1 Candidatus Cloacimonadota bacterium
ATGATAGTTCCCTTGGTGATAGGAACTTTGTTTTTGGCGGAAGATATAATTAGTACTGATCATATTCCTACTGATCGCCTCCAACTTCAGTTCTCAGTCCGGCTTGCCAATAAGATTGCCGGGATCAGTCAGCTCTTCACGTATGACCAATCAAACTCTGCATATAGTTTACAAGGATCAACAAAACATCCTCTTTGATGGACGCAACTACGATCTGGACGCTTTGGAGATAGCACTCAAGGAGAGCTTTCAATCTCCAGAGCAGGTAGTTCGCCTCTCCGCAGAGAAGAGCACCGAACTTCAAGCCATGATAAACGTTATGGATGTGATCCGCTTGGCAGGATTTGAGAAAATCTTTGTAGCCACTGAGAGTCAGAACCGCAGATAATCATGAAAGAGCAGACTCGTAAGCTCCTCAGTTCTTCATATTTTATCTCAGCCAGCCTGCACCTGATCCTGCTGCTCATCTTGGCACTTATAGTCCTTAAACCTGTTGCAGAACAGATCTGGCACACCTTTGAATGGGGAGAAGAACTCCCCGAACCAAGTCCGCAGATACAGGATCCCATTGAGGCTCCGGAATCTGATTTACCCCAACAGACTGAGGATACTCAGGGACAATTGATTCCCCAAACACCCATCCCACAAACCCAAACCCCTCAACAAATCCAAAATCCTCAAAGCCCGCACGTCGCACCCAGTCTGCCCACCAGGGAGGATCACATTGAAGCTCCCCGCCTCGGCAACCGGGAAATCTCCGCTCCTGCTCCGGCTCCCCCTCGTGATGGACGTAGAGTCCTGCCTGCAACGACTCAAGGCACAAACACTGGCAGCGGAGAAGGTTATGAGATGCTGATGGGTGACGGAGTGGTGGCAGAGCGTGCCCCACTGCCCAGAGTTGATTACACCGACCGGGAAGTTTTGGACGTGGAGTTCAAACTTAATGCTGAAGGCCGCATCCGGATGGAGACTCTGGTCAATATCACTATGGTTCCTCAGACACATCTTGATGCCACCCGAGCAGCCTTGCGCAATTGGAAGTTCCGTTTTCTGGGCGTGTATCGACCCGAGCAAGTTTATCGACTCAGATTCCGTTTTACGCCCAGGTCAAACTGAATGCTACAGCACAGACTCAAGATCATGGGCATCCTGAACATCACTGAGGATAGTTTCTCAGACGGCGGAGCTTATCTTGAACCAAGTAAAGCTCTTGCTCAGGCAAGGCGCATTCTGGAAGAGGGAGCCGATATCATAGATATTGGGGCAGAGTCCACCCGTCCCGGAGCCCGGGAAATGGATGCAGGATTGGAAGCTGAACGCTTGATCCCCATAATCCAAAGTATTAGAAAAGATCATCCTGAAGCAGTGATCTCTGTTGACACCAGAAAAGCCATGGTAGCCGCTGAGGCATTAAGAGAAGGTGCTGCCATCATCAACGATGTATCCGCTCTGCGTCATGATTCTGCCATGCCTGAGCTGCTCTCAGCTCACCCGAACACTCCCCTGGTTCTCATGCATATGCAGGGCGAGCCTCAAAGTATGCAAAATAACCCCAGTTACGTCGATTTGGGCAGTGAACTTATGGATTTCTTCAGGGAGAGGATCGAGTTCTGCCAGCGGCATGGCATTAGCCGGATCATTCTCGATCCGGGAATTGGCTTCGGCAAGAACCTCTCTCACAATCTCTTCATCATTGCCAATTTGCAGCGTTTCAAAGAGCTGGGATACCCTGTTTTACTGGGTGCCAGCCGGAAAAGGTTCATCAATGAAATCTATCCCTGCCCCACTTCCGAGCGAATTGGGGGCAGTCTGGCAGCAGTTGCTGCGGCAATGAGGGCAGGATTGGACTATGTGAGAGTTCACGATGTCAAAGCCAGCAAGCAATTTATAGAAGTTCAGACCCGAATCTTGGAGGAGAAACTATGGGCTTTCTGATTCCCCGTTTTGTGGACGTTATGGACATCCTGGTAATCGCCTTTGTGATCTACCAAGCCCTCTTGATAGTGCGGCGTACAGGTGCCCACCAGGTGCTTTGGGGTTTGCTGTTTCTATTCGTAAGCTATTTTTTAGCGGTCATCTTGGATCTTAGGATGCTGACTCTCCTGCTGAGTGCAGTCCGCAATTTCTGGATTCTGGCCATTGTTATCCTCTTCCAGCCTGAACTGCGCTCTATGCTGGCCCGGCTCAATCTCTCCAAGGAACTGGGTATGGCCTTCCGCAAGAAAGAAAGCAGCTCCCAATACACCAATCTGATCGATGCGATATCATCCATGTCTTTCAGAAAGATTGGTGCCCTGATCATCATCGAAAACA
The DNA here is from genome assembly GCA_036584515.1 of Candidatus Cloacimonadota bacterium. GTDB lineage: Bacteria > Cloacimonadota > Cloacimonadia > Cloacimonadales > Cloacimonadaceae > PHBP01. The sequence goes on from JAZHDE010000185.1 coordinate 2,314, forward strand.
AGCGTCGGCTAAATGAGTATATCTCCAGTGGCGAGCCAATTGATTCTGCCATTTCCACCCGCCTGATCCTCACTATTTTCAACACCCGCTCAGTTTTACATGATGGTGCCATCATCATCCGCCAGGATCGGATCATGGCTGCCAAAGTGGTGCTGCCACTCTCCAAGAACCCTGAGTATGTGCACAAATGGGGCACCCGCCACTTGGCAGGGGTGGGCATTTCCGAGCTAAGTGATGCCATAGCTGTAATCGTTTCAGAGCAAACTGGTCTGATCTCCGTGGCTCACGGTGGCAAATTGCAGACCGGTATAGCTTTTGAAGAACTGGTTCAGATCATAGCAGATGCCACCAAATAAACCCCCTCTACTAACAGGAATCACTGGGAACATAGGCAGTGGCAAATCCTTGGTTTCATCCTACATTGAAGCCCAGGGCTACAAGCTTATCTCCGCCGATCAAATCGCCAAGGCTCAACTGGATGACGCTGATCTGCAGGTGCATCTGGCAGAGATCTGGGGAGCAGAACTGATTTCTCACGGCAAGATAGATCGCAAAGCTTTGGCAGATCTCGTATTTTCCAATCCTGAAAAGCTGATTTATCTCAACTCACTGATTCATCCCAGAGTTCTGGAAGTCTTTGATAAGATAGTATATGAATCTACTGACTTAAAGTTATTTTTTGAGATTCCACTCCTCTTTGAAGCCGGATTGCAAACTTGTTTTGATGCCATTATCCTGGTGTGTGCACCTCTGGAACTCAGGATCGAGTGGTTAGTCCAACGGGACGGCAGCAGCAAAGAGCAAATTCTGGCACGCCTCAAGGCCCAAATGCCGGATGCGGACAAAGTAGATAAGGTGGATTACGTTCTGCATAACAACGGTAGTGCCAGAGAACTTAAAACCAAGACCCTCAGACTTCTAGACGAACTTCAAAGCCTGGCTCCCAGGGATAAAAATAGCTTTGTGGAAGCCGGGAAGGCTTTCGCTCACACCATGTGATACAAGCCATTATTGAACCTTCTAACCACTAACACACCATGCCACGATTCCACCACCCCATTGCCACACACTTCCCCCTTTCTCCTTCCCTTGCTTCTTTAGCGATGCCTTAACGAAGCCTTAGCGATCCTTTAGCGAAAGTTAAGGAAAGGTTTATCCTATAGTAAGTTA
>JAZHDE010000186.1:0-17721 GCA_036584515.1 Candidatus Cloacimonadota bacterium
GACACTACCGGGCTCACAGGATCATCGGTATCCACGGTACTTGAGATATTGATCAGCTTGACATCGCTTTCCAGATAGACTTCGGAGGGATTGAAGTAAACTGAGCCGAGCTTGATCTCATACCAGAGGTTAGGATCCAGACCCACCAGGCTATAGTTCCTATAGCTTCCCGGTAAGTTTGTGACGTTCCAGTTGGCGGCAGGTTCACCGTACTCTTTGTAAGCCAGCTCAAAGTGATCAGGATTGGTGTAGGAAAACCAGTTCAAATCCACACAATCCGGGAGCACAGGCACAGGCTCCAGCAAGTAGGGGATACAGGTCAAACCATCGGTTGCATCGATCTGCATCCCTCCAGCCAGAAAGTCTTCCAGGAAGAGGGATTTCGCTTTCAGATCATCCAGGGAGTCTCCCACGAAGATCACTGAATAGACAGTTACGGATTCATGAGGATCCAGTGAGACCCGATACAAATAGTTGCCTTCGGAATCCGTCTGGTCATAATCGGGCATATATGGTTGAGCCCCATGCAAACTATAAAGATACCGGGTGTCCCGGGGCTGAGGTTGCTCGTATTCTATCACTTCCGGTTCAGGCGATCTGAGCCAGGCAAATTTGCTATCATTGGGATTTCTGCTGGTGGCGAGCCAGTATTTTTCATTGGAAGTGCGCCGAGGACTGTAAAGAAGGCTTCGAGGGTCTTTATCATCGGGGCCATCACCAACGTGCCAGAACCAGGCATTGAAGTAGCCATCATATCCGGGCTTGAATAACTTGGTTGCCACATACTCTGGAGCCAGACCTCCATCCTGATCGGCATCCCGGCTGTAGGCAAATTCATACCCAGGGCCTTTCACATAGCCACTCACATCGTCACTGGCAAGCTCCACTCCATAGCTAGAGGGTCCCACGTCGGAATCCACATAGTAAGATATTGCGAGGTCTTCGATGCTATCCAGATCATCGGTGTTATAGATTGTGTATTTATTGATCAGGAACTCATCATGATTTTGCAGATTCCAGGTGTAGGACTCCTGATGCACTGCCAGTCCGAGAGGATGATGAGTGCTGGAACTGCTGCTTGCTCCATAATCTCTATCACCGGAAGAACCAAAGGGACAGTAGTCGTAGTAATAGGCACTGTAAGTCTGAAAGCCCGGGGTGGGAAAAGTGCCGGGTTGAGGAACTGAGAAGAGGAAATCCTGGCTGTTGAAGGGATCGAAGGGAATGGGTGCGGGGCTTCCCACAATGCTCAGGAGCACCCTATCCTGTTGATTTAAAAGCTCAAATTCATCTTGCATATCCGGAGAAACAATCAGTTTAGGATTGTAGGCAGGCAGCAACTCATAAAGATCCATATCTCCATCAAAAGCCACTGAGGTCAGAGTATCCTGCACTACCACCAGATCAGGAGTCCAGCTTGGACTGCCCTCATAGGTAAGCTGCGAATTCTCTGCCGTGGGAGGATAGGTCATCCAATAGAGCAGGCGTCCGACCGCATCTCTTCTCACTTTCTTGCCGGATATCCAGCAACCGCTGTTGAAGATCAGTTTTATACCCGAGGGAGTGAACATGTCTTTCTGGCAGCCATAGTTAGAGGTCTCCAGAGTGAAGGCTCCCGTCCGGATGGTCTCAGTGTCCATAGCTCTGGAGCCTTCAGATTGATCCGGCAGAGCGGCAAACAAACCAACTGCAACCAAGCATAAGATTATTACAAAGAGCTTTCTCATGGTCTCCTCCTTTGTGCCACGGATCCACTGAAGATGTTTGAGAGAATGATATTCAGATTCTGTGCTACTGAGTCTTGCTCCATGAAGGAGAGGGGAAATCCAAAGACCACAAGGTTGCTACCGGCATTCTGATATCGGTAAGCCACATACTTGGTACTCAGCAGGTTGTATTCTGCTTCAGTTGGTGGGTAGGTGGGGCTGTCCGTCGGTTTGCAACCAAAACCAAAGAGCCAGTCCAGGTCCAGGCTTGCGTCGAAATACGTCATAGCGGAAAGACCCTGACGGAGCATGACCACCGGATTGAAACCAGTGCTCAAATTCAGCGGGATATCCTGGTAGGAGCTGAGTCCTTCTGCCCGGACAAAGTAAGGATTCTGGACGGGATTGCCATTGCTGGAAAGCGCATACACTCCAGACTGCTGATTGATGCCAAACTTCTCGGCACACCACTCCGAATCAAGATCCTGAAGAGCGTTTTTGAAGTTATGAGTTCCACTCAGGATCAGAACACCCTGATTCTCCAGATAGAAATCCATGCCATTGAGAAGTCGCCAGACTCTCATGTTTGAACCCGGATTATCCGAATGCAGCAGAATGGCTTTGTAGTTTTGCAGCCGGGGAGCTATAAAGCTATACTCTGGATCCTCTTCGGAGCTCATATCCAGGACTTCCACAGGACCGTAATTAGTAGGCACGACGTTATTGTAAAATGTATCCACCACATCTTCAGGAGACCAGCTAGTGTTATTGGGGCTATCATCGACGATCAGGATGCCGGATCTCTGAGAAGCCGGGATATAGGGAAGTAATTCTATTATCTGAGTTACGGGGGAACTCAGCACTCCCTGCAAGTCTTCCACCATCAGTTCCACTGAATGCACTCCGCTTGAAAGATTGGAGAGATCTCCCTGCCGGCAGTTATCGTTAAAATTGAGCACTCTGAGCCAGTTGGTTCCATCTGAAAGCTGAACCGGCTGAGAGACCAAGAAATTCGGAAGCACCGGGAAAGGAGCGCCATCCAGCCGCAGCCAGAAGGCTGTAATCCGGCTATGGTAGTTCGTATCATCAGGGCTCAATACCTGATTTACCTGCTGATCAAAAGGATTGTTGGTGATTACGACGCCGTTGTTCATTGTCGTGCCGTACTCACCTTTGAAACCCCAGCGCAGATGAAGCTTGAAATCCTCCGAATTGACGGCACTATAGCCTGTAGCGGTAGGGTATAGATTAGTGTTGAAGCCCTGAGCATTGGGCATTAAATAGTCCACATACGGCATTGTCCCATTGGGTTTGACTGAGTAATGATACCGGCCCAGACCCACCAGAGTGTGATGATAGAGAATCGCCACCGGTTGAAAACCTCCCACCACTTTGAAGTAGGTCGAAACCGGCGCATCCTGAACCACACCGCTGCGACTCACCACATATACTTCAAACTGAGTGTAGGTATCGGGAGGATTCGGAGTCAGAGCCGGAACGGTGTTTCCATTTAAGATCAAACGCCTGATATCTGGACAGTTTATGGTGCTGAACCAGTTTCCGGGCTGCAAGACATTCATGTTCAAATCTACAATGCTGAGTCTATACATGAAGTGATGCGCATACATACCATCCACGTATATATCACTGAAGGACTCCCGCAGATTAAACTCAAGCCCAGTCGAGACCTCATCACCCGGAGCAAACTGAGCTGAGAGCTGAGTGCCGATCACACGGCTGCTGCGGAAAGGAAAGCTTTCAGACTCTATTTGTCCATCGATATGTCTGTATTTCACTTCCACCATAGTGATCATATCCCCGATCTTTCCCTGATCCGAGAGCCAATCCAGGCTCAAATGACTCTGCGTAGTCCAGATGCTTTGGTTGGGAAAGATCAGCCAGCCCTCGTTATCGGTGGTAAAACCCGGGATATCACCGGCTTTGAGAGTGCTGAGACGGAAGGCAAAGCTTAAGTCATCAGATTCTTGAGTGAGCTGAAGACCTTGCCGATAGATAAAGTCCCCGGATTCAATGGGAATAATGTCTTCCAGGAACTCGATTTTCTGCGCTTCCTGCTCCTCCGGAAGGATAGGATTCCTTCTGTCACAAGAGCAGATAGCCACCAATAGCGCTAGTATCAACAGGATGGTTAATGGTCTTAACATCTTACCTCCTTGTCCCTAAGATCTGTTTACAACTTTCTGATATTGCGCCGGAATTGTCAAGAATAATTATTCTCCTTTTTTGTGTTCAGGGTTTTGAACACCTCTGCTTCCGTTTAGGAATCATGGGGAGAGACCGCTCCATCAGATAAGTATTGATCCCGTGATCTTGGTTCAATTCACCTTTTCACGGTTTTGCCTTGACAAATATCAGCCTATTTGTGCAGAATGAAAAGACTTGAAGATGCCCTTGCGAGCATCTATCCCCTGAGAGGAGTAACGATGAAGAAATATGCTCTAATTTCACTTCTGATGCTAGCTTGCCTGGTATTGACAGGGCAAACGATAGAATCCGTGCGTGCCACAGATTCAGGAAAGCGTTCATCCCGCGTGGTGATTCAGCTCTCCGATGCCACCAGACCGGCAGTCAGCAGCTCCGGGAACAGTCTGTACTTGCGTTTTCAGGATACCAGCCTGGGCACCAGCACCGCCCAATACAGGCGTTTGAGCCACATCATCGATACGATCAGCCTAAATGAAGATCAGTCCGGTTCCGGAGTTACAATCCGCACCATGGGTAGTTTCCAGATCAATCACCGGGTGGAAGGCTCCAGAGTGATTGTGGACATAGTGAATCCTGAAATCCCTGAGACTGCACAGAATACAGCCCAAGAAAGCTCTAGCTCTTCCCGAAGGCTGCGCAGACCCTCACCCGCCACTCCAAGCTCCACCCCGCCGGTTCTGAGCGATAGTCTTGCCTCCAGAGACAGCCTGAAGCTTGCCATCCCTCTCCCCTCTCTGCCTCCCGTGCCAAGAACTCCCTGGACCGAGAGCCTGCGCGAGGCAGTTGTGGCCAATTGTATGTTGCTCCGCATCCTTCTGGGTCTTGCCCTCCTCCTCCTGCTCTTTGCCTGGTATCACCATTTTGCCTCTCGCAGAGCTCCCCGTCTCAAAGCTCCCAAGCTCCCCAAAGAAAAGCCTTTGAAGGAACCCAAAGCCAAGCCAGCAAAGGCTCCCAAGACCATCAAAGAGAAGAAAAAACTGGATTTGGGACTGGATGGTGCTACTCTGATCATGGATTCCGATACCAAGATTCGCATGGTGACCAAACTCTTGGAAGAAGGTTGGAACAGCCGCCAGATCGCCCGGGAAATGAAGATCCCGGTCAGAGAGATCGAAGAGATCGTGAAGCGTGCTCAAGTGACGGATCATTAAATTGCGTGGATCATTCTTCCTCATAGCATTACTGTTTCTGTGCCTGACTGGTCAATTGACCGCCACGGCTCTTTTAACGAACTCCATCTTTACCCCCGAGATCAGTGGGAGCGTGGAGCAAAACCTGCTGGAATCCGGTGCCACCACCCCCGATGCCATCCCAGAGGCCGATTCCACCCGTCTGACCCCACCTTTCCACAATTGGACCAGCTTCAAAGAGCTCTTTAGGGAAGTTTTTTCTCCTCAACCGGCTCAGAGAGCTTTTCTCCGCTATAGCTACCTGAGCCCCAAAGTGCGCTATCACGGGCAGTTTGGCCTGAGAGCAGGCTTGGATTACAATCTCCGGGAAGAGGGGGATTATCTCTTCATCTACAAAGGCTGGGACTTCTCCGGCAAGCTGAACGACCGGCTCTACTTGAGTTCTGCCTGGTGGAGCGGAGAGTTCACCGGAGACCAAGCTTTGGCCTCGCAGGACGAGTTGGTAGATAGCTGGTATGGCAATCACGACAGCAGAATCTCCCTGGATAACGTCACCGGTTCACTCAGCTACCGGGATGAGATCTTGAATCTTTCGGTGGGACGCTCCCGCTTTGAGATCGGCAACAATATCTCCGGCAGCATTATACTCAATAACGATGTCAACGACTACGGCTATCTATTGGCAGAAGCCAGGCTGGGAAATTTCCGCTTTGCTGTGCTAAATGCCCAACTTATGGCGGATTCCACCTATAGCATCTACTCATATCCCAGCCTCAACAGCAAAAACTACCCGGATAAGTTCCTGGCGCTGCATCAGGTCTCCTGGCAGATTGTGCCCCCTCTGGAGTTCTATGCCGGAGAATCCATCATCTACGGCAACCGGAACTGGGATATTAACTATGTCTTGCCGCTGCACTTCTGGCGGGCTATTGAACACAATCTGAGTGATCGGGATAACGTCCTGATCTATGCCGGAGCCAATCTGAGACTAAATCCCTCCCTCCTGCTCTATGGCCAACTGGCTCTGGATGAGCTTAGCTATGGTAAGCTCCTCACCAATTGGTGGGGCAATAAGTATGCCATCAAAGTGGGTGGCAGCGGGAAAGTGATGAACCTTCCCGGCGGTAAAGCCAGACTGGGACTCGAGCTAACCCTGGTGCGTCCCTGGACCTATACTCATTATCTGGTTCACAACATGTATTCCACTGGGGGACGTCCCTTGGGCTATTCCAAAGGCTCGAACCTCATGGACCTCACGGCTGAGCTCTGCCTGCCCATCTTGCCCCATATAGAGCTCAATACAGCCCTTTCCTATACCAAACAAGGCAGTTTTGGCAGTACCTGGAGCCAGAACTATATGGATGAGTTTGCCGGAAACACGGAAAATGGCACAGCCGAGTGGTTCCAGGGAGATCTTTCTGAGTTCTGGAGCCTGAGCTCCAGCCTGAGGGTAGATCTTTTGGCACATCACAGTCTGCTGGCCGGACTGCGGCTGGATGACGAGACAGAGATGAATCTAACTTGGCAAGTAAGGTACTAAAATATGATAGACAGAATGGAATTCCCCCGCAGGTACAAGCTGAAAGACAGCCTCCTGATCTTCGTGATGCTGGCTTTGCTCTTTGGAGTATGGCTCAATAACAACACTCAGAAGAGAATCCTGAGAAGCGTGATCATCTCCGAGATCAGCATTGTGGATTATAGCACTCAGCACATCGAGATCAGCTACAAGGTGGAAAACAAGCTCCGGAAAAACCTGGAGCTGCGTATGCTGGCCAAAGTGTATGATACCAAGGGTGAGGAGCTCGCCAGTGCCATGTATATGATGGAGATCGGTGCTCTGGATACCCTGAGCTACAGCAAGATTTTCGACACTTTGAACCGGGCTCTGGCTGAAGGCGAAGCTCCCGCCAGGGCAGAAGTAAAGATATACCCCCGAAAAGCTATATAAGACACAAGAGGTAAGTTTATGCGACTACTGGCAGTTCTCTTACTAATCCTCATCGGAGGATGCTCGGTAAACAGGGGCGATCTGCAGACCGTGGAATCGGTCGATCTGAACCGGTATCTGGGCAAATGGTATCAGTATGCCTATGTTCCCAGCAGTTTCCAGCCTCTGGAAGGAGCTCTGAGCACAGCAGAATACAGCCTTCTACCCAATGGCAAGATATCCGTGGTCAATACCAACTATGAAGATTGGGCTGGCACCCGGATCAGAAAGGTTGCCAAAGCCAAAGCCTGGGTAGTGGATCCCAGCAATGCCAAGCTCAAAGTAAGCTTCTTTTGGCCCTTCTCCGGAAATTACTGGATCATCGATCTGGACAGTGAAAACTACAGCTACGCCGTGGTGGGCGAGCCCGGCCTGAAATACGTTTGGTTCCTGAGCCGCAGTCCCTTGATGGATCCTGAGCGCTATGAACAACTCAAAGCCAGGGTGGCCGATCAAGGCTATGACATCTCAAAAATTGTGGAGACGCACAGATAGTGACAAGTGACAAGTGACGAGTGACAAGAGAGTGAACAGTGATCAGTGAACAGTGAACAGACTGTGAGTGTGAAGCTGAGAGACAACGGCTACGCCGAGTGAACAGTGATCAGTGAAAAGTGAACAGACCGTTAGTGTGGAGCCGGGGAACTAAAGGTATCTAGCAAGGATTACAGGGTTTAAGGATTGAAAGGAAAGATATCTGCGTGAATCATAATCATCTGCGTCATCTGCGTTCTATTCCCCTCTGGTCACTCGTCCCTGTAAAGCGACAAGATGTCGCTTCCACTATGTTCACTTGTCACTCGTCCCTGTAAAGCGACAAGATGTCGCTTCCACTATGTTCACTGTTCACTAATAGGGCACGTATTAGGGATAGATCAGAGTGCAGGGATTACTGACCAATATCCAATAAGCTTTTCCGGGGTTCAATTGGCTGAGTGTGCCTCCGGTAGGCGTCCAGGACTGATCCAGGCTGCGCACTTCTTCCACTTGAGCAGAGACTGATGCCAATGCTGAGCTCACACTCATGGCAGTATCTGGAAGATAGGGCACCAGATTCCAGCCGCTTTGCAGAGCTAGCTCCCGTCCGGAATCAAGCAAATCTCCCTGAATAGTGATAGTGCGGCCACTGCTGTTGTTCTCCCAATAGCCTGTGGCAGTCTTGAGCTGGCTCATAGTAGAGAAGTGTGGAGCCACCTCCGGAGCATAGGAAGCATCCTGAGTCTTGATCTGAATCAATCCGGCATCAAAGACGCTTGCCAGGCTGTTTGAACCCAAGTCGATGTTGAAACTGATCAGATTCCAGCCGGGGTTGAGAACGATCTGCTGCTGATGAGCGACTTCGCCAAAGGTGATGTTTAGGCTGGTCTTCTGATTGGCATTCACGATCACATTATCAATCACCTCATCCGGGTATCCCGCCGTCGAAACCGTGAGGCTGTAGGTGCCTGGATTGAGGTAGCGGTAAAAATCTCCGCCTGCATGATCGGTGGAGATCACCGAAACGGCTGTGTCATGCCCATTGACCGTGATTGTAGCCTCCAGAGGATTGCCATAGGCATCTTTCACTATGCCGTGGACACCATAGAGCCCCTGCTCCAAAAGAGCCAGCAGAGCATCATAGTTGTAGTTCCAGTAGCTTGGCAGGGTGGAAGCATTAGGAAGCTTGGTGAGGCTGAGCTCGATGGTCACTTCCCGGCTATGGGCAGTGTAGTTCGTCCAATCCTGTTTACCTCCGGCGATCACATACCAGGCAGCACCGTTTGTGATGCCATTGGAATTGATATCCGTGAAGTAGTTTGCAGGACCGTTGGCCTGAGCGCTACTGGCGTAGGCTAGGGAACTGCTGATGTACCAGTCGTCATCCGGATGCAGACTGTAGGTGTAATCCCAGGGATAATTCACCACCTCGCTGCCACCGTGGAAATTGGCGGCAAAGGCAAAGTTATGAGCAGCGTAGAGATCCATGATGATCTGTGTTTCCACCTGGATGGCTCCGCTATTGAGACTGCCGTCCTGATTGGGGAAGTTACGGTTCAGGTCTATCCCGTTGGCATTGTATCTGCGGGCGCTGGCAACAGTGGAGTTACCCCCATAATAGGTTCCGTCCGGATTGGTATTGGGACAGATCCAGAGCTCGGCATTATTGACCAGATTGGTGATCCGGGGATCAGTTCCATAACCGCTCAGGAGACTGTCTATCAAGCGGAGTAAGAGGACATAGCCCACCAGTTCATCTCCATGCATGGTTCCGCTATACATCAGCTCGGGCTCTGCTTCATGGCTGGAGACATTGTCCGAGATTTTAGCAAAGATGATCTGGCGTCCGTTCACAGTGGTGCCGACGTTCACGATCTGGCAGAGACCCGGATAGCTGGTGGCAAAGGCATTCATCATAGCCACATAAGCATCGTAGGTGGGATAGGCATCCCAGGACCTCATCTCTGACTGGCTTCTGGCAATAGTGGCAGGATACTCTGAAGCAGGAGATGGGAGTAGCTGGGTGCGATAACCCAGCTTCCCAAAAGCTTCCCACTCGGTATCGTTGGCATAGGCATAGACCCAATTGCCGCGGATATTATCGATGGAGATCACGCTGCTCAGATCGGTCAGTTCAGTCTTATCGAGCAGTTCAAAACGAAAGTAGTATTGGTTCCAGCTTGTGCTTGAGATGGCAAACAGAGCCATACCCAGCAGGAGCAGCTCAGAGATCAGGATGAGCTTTCTCATTCTTCAGCTCCTTTGAAGGGGTAATACTGCTCGGCAACCACTTTGAAGAATCCCCTGGGATTGCTGGACGTGAAGCTGTAATACAAGAGTGAGGTGCTGACAATCTGAGTGAAAGGACCATCGGGACTGTCACTGCGATAGATCTTGTAGAGATTGGCGTTTGGCACACTAGTCCAGGTGAGGTTATAGGTAGCGCCAGCTCTGGAGATCGAGAGCTCCGGACGGCCCAGAGTGATGGTGTTTGTGCCGTTTAGCAGCACCGGCTGAGGCTGTCCATAGACTGTTCCAAACCTCATGCTCATCAGCTCTGGTACAGGGTGAATAAGATCCTGAGAATGGGAATAGATGCGGAAACGCACGGTTTCTCCCTGGCTGGCAAGGTTTACCAGAAGGGTGCAATAGGCCTGGCCTTCGTGCATCACAACGTCTGCCCTGCCCCTGCACTCGGTACCCACAAAGGCAGCTACCACGTCGTTTAAGCCGGCCGTCACTCCCTCAATCTGCACTTGAGCATAGAGAGTGGCGGGATTATTGGGATAGAGCACAGGATTCCAAGCCGGACTATAGACGGGATTTACTGTGATGCTGAGGTTATCGGATGCCGTCAGATGACCATCTGAGACCGTGAAAGTGAAGGTTTCAGTCCCCACCCAGTTCTGAATGGTACTGAAGGTCACACTCAGTCCGTTGATCTGCACCAGGACGTTGCTGTTTCCACTCACAGAGAGGGTAAGCGGGTCGTTGTCCTCATCGCTCACGAAAGCACTGAAGCTCTGAGTCAGGCTACCGTTTTTATCGAAGCTGAAGCCTTCTGGAAGGTCAATCTGGGGAGCCAGATTGGCAGCTTCAACCACCAGAGTGGCAGGAAGCCCCAGACTGGGCTGAGTGGGATCGTTGGAACTGATTATGATCTCTGCTTCATAAGTGTCGGGACTCATGCCAAGGGCAGAAAAGAGAGCCGTGATCTGCCTGCTCTCTCCCCCCGGAATTGTTCCGCTGAGAGGCTCTATACTGAGCCACTCCACAGGCGGGATACCCTGAGCCAGAACGATGGTATCGCTCAATGTATGTGGCTCAGCGTTATAGACATCTCCATTGATTGTATAGGGCAGGTTCAGATCACCGGAGAAGCTTGGCGCAATGCTCACGTTCACGGTGGCTATAGCAAATTCACCACCTTCCACCACGCCCCAACCGGAAGAGTTTTCACCATGCCAGGTGATGGTGATACTGCTGCCGCTGCTTATGCTGGCAACCATAGCTCCACCCGAGCCACCCACGAAGTTTGTAGCACTATTGACCGTCACGCCTGCGGGGAAGCTGATGATGACGTCTTCCAGCCATTCAGTATCCGTGCTGGCATTGGTAACCGTGAAGCTCCAATCCTGGGTCGTTCCGGGCAGATAAGTCTCTGCATTTACAACCAAAGTAGAGCCTGCTATGCTTCTATCGTCATTCTTGGCTTGCAAAGAAGAGCTATGGTTTGCTCTCGCAGATCTTTCTCCCACTACAGAGATCGTGTAGTTCAAGGCTTGGCTGCCGCTATTCATCAAATTGAAGGATTGACTGCCTTCCTCACCCGACTCCAGCAGGGAGCTCAGAGAGCTGACACTGGCGCTGATGCTGGGAACAGAATATCCACTGCCGGTCACAGCCAGATTCAGGCTGGGATTTTCCGGATCGTTGGAACTGATGACCACATTGCCATTGTAGGATATTGCAGAGATCGGAGCGAAGCTGAGGTTAAAGCTCTGAGATTCTTCAGAATCAATTGAGAACGATAGACTGTTACGGTTGAGCTGAGCTGGTGCTTCAGGATTCTCTCTGGAAACATTGGTCACGACATATCCCGCGGGAGTGGTGATGCTTCCGGTGAGAGTCTGATCGCCGGTGTTGCTTATGCTGAATTGCTGAACCACCGTCTCTCCCACTTCCACTTCGTCATAGTTGAGGCTGATGGGATCAATTGATATTGTGGGAGGATCCTGGGGAATCACCACAACTTTCAGGTTTGGTCTGATTGCCGTTGAGCTACCACCGGTAAACACTTCAGTTTGATCTACTGTATCGCTGCGGATGTAGCGGTAACCATTTGTAACGCTTGTATACTGCACTTGACCGGTGGAAGCATATGATCCGATCAGTCCAAAAGCTGTATCCACCACGAGGTTATCCGTTCCATTCCACATGAAAGGAGTGGAGAGAGTGTACATATTCCAGCCGAGAACTGTGGGCAGATAGGAGCTGGAAGACCACACTTGGCTGAGCCCGGTGGAGGACCATTCAATAGCACTTGAGCTGGATGTTATGCCCCATTCTTACTAAGAAGTTTGGCATAGCAAGAGTTGGTAACTCACTGATATTAAAGCCAATCTGGGTGATCTCTATTGGTCCAATGATCCCCACAGCATTGAGCTCTGCTGCAGTATAAACAGATTGCCCGTGCAGGCTCTGGTAATAGACATTCACCGGTGAGGCAGTCCGATACCCTGAGGGAGTATTCCCCGTTCCGATGATGAATTCATTAACCACAGCAGTGGGCGTGACCGTCACAGTGGCAGTGGATTCAGATTCTCCTCCGCTGTAAACAGCTTTCAGGTAGTAGCTATAGGAAGTACCGTTGACCACAGCATTATCCGTGTAAGTCAGAGCCGTGACAGTAGTAAGTAGGCTACTATTCTTAAATATCTTATAACCTGTAGGTGTCCCGGAGGCGGGAGCTTGCCAGCTCAGAGTTATGGAGTTGTTACCCGGCATTGCACTCAGATTTTGGGGAGGATTGAAAGCACTGGGAGCCGTCGAAGCCGGGAAAATGATATTATCGATCCAGGCGCAGTTGGAACCGCCATCCACGCTGCTATCCTTCATGTATTCCCACTTCAGAACGTGCGTTCCGGCAGCCAGAGTGTAGGTAACCTGCGTCCAATCCACCGAACCGGACCACTGGTTCTGATAAGTATTATCGATATAGAACTTCAGAAAGTCGTAGCCACTTTCAGAGGAGACTTTGTACCAGAAGCTAAGATCTCCCGGGCTGCTCAGAACCCGGGTGGTCTCCATGGTTGTGCTTTGGCTATGGGTGATGGCACCGCTCTTGGCAGTATATGTCCCACTCTGGGCACCTGTATTGGCGATTGTCCAGGGCAGGGATCCACCCATCGTCCAGGGGAAGCTATTGAAGTTTCCGCTTTCAAAATCTTCCAGGATGATACCAGCGGTTAAGCTCTCCACCTTACTAGCAGTATATGAACCAGCCGTAGCATTGAAGTTCAAGTTCACAACTGTTCCCACAGCCATGCTGGAGGAAGCAGTGATGCTGAAACTCAAGTTCCGGCTCCCCCCGGCTATAACCGCTGCAAAATTGGCTGTCCCCGTGTTTACGGTGATCCCGGAGGTGTTACAGGTGAGGGTGCCGGATCCTGTGGAACTTTGCGCTCCTCCGGCATTATTCAATGGTATGGTGATAGTAACGGTTTCTCCCGGGTCAAGCATGCCGTTGTTGTTTCCAGAGGCATCACCAATAGTTATCGTTCCCAAGACCAGAGCCGGTGCATTGATCTCCAGAGAGAAATTGTGCACCCAGGTGTTGGTTCCGCTCACCATGGTGATAGTGAAAGCTGCCATGGTGCCATGGGCTATGCCATTGGGAATGGTGAAACTAAAGGCATCGGTGATGGCGCTTGTGGCACCGGAGGCCAGGCTGGCAATGCTCTGAGTACCATCGGTGATCACAATGCCAGATGTGCTGCAGGTGAGGGTGGCAGTCACGTTTGAGGCTGCACTGGAGCCCACATTGTGGAAGGTGGGGGTAAACTTGCCTGTTTCGTTGTACTCCGGGCTGTTGTTATTGGTATCGGAATAGACTACCCCGGCAACGTTCAGATAAGGGCCGCTATTGGGAGCTATGGTGATATTCTCGATGCGGGTAATCTTGTCCTGGGCAGTGATCACGAGCAGAGCTGATCCAGTGGTTGTGAAGGGTGTGAAAGCCAAAGTGAGGCTTCCGTTTGCCGGCACAATACCGGTTCCATAGAGTGTTCCGCCCATGCTGAGCGCCACTCTGGAATAAGGCGTGGCAGTCACGGTGATGGAGCTTGCCCCGAGCAGAATGGTCGTGGGGAAAGTGGCGGTATTGACGGTCGGAACTCCAAAATAGGGCATCAGGGAAGGATCGCCCATGATGGAATAGATCTCCCAGTAATAGTTCAGATAAGAGCTTCCACCTTGGGCTACTGCCAGATTACCCATATAGATCACATCTCCGGTGGTGGTGGCCCAATCTGCCACGGCTTCACTGTGAGTGTGGAACATGGCATCATAAGCTCCGAGCCGGGTGGCATCATAAGCCGGAGCATTGCCATTGGCAGTTCCCTTGGCACCCACTGCCCACCAATAGTCTTCATTCCAATAGGTGCTATTGGTTCCGCCGATATAGATTACACCACCGGCATTGGCTTTGCGAATAATGGATTCACCAAAGCAGACAGATGTATCAAAAGCATTGGTCAGGCAGCAATTACCCACCATCACGCCGTACTTGTTGGTATTGGTCATGGAGTTTACATTACTCACCGTGAAGGTGGGATCGCTCCAAGAGGTTTGTCCACCATGGGCAGTATAGTTCATATAGCCTCTGCCCTCGTTGGCATTGGCGATAACGGCTGCATCACTGGTCCCCGATATTGCATAGAGATAGGTATTCGAAGTGATACCCTGGCTGGAATTAAAGTAGTTTGAGGTGCCATAGTTGATCGCACCGTCACCATGAGTAGGTCCATAGGTGGGATCCTGTCCGGCAATCATCACAGCTTTTCCCAGATACGTCAAATCCGGCATCTGAGTCTTTTCAAAAGTGACGGTTTTGTTTACGATACTAGTGAGTTCTGTGGCACTGGAGACCGAGAATCTACCGTAATACATCTCCGGAACGTAGTCTGTTCCATTTAAGCGAACATAATAGTTATCTGTAATGTGATCCGAACTGGGGCTGGACACCTGAGCATCCGAGGCGATGATGTTATCTCCGCTGGTGGAGGTATCTCCCACGATCAGGAGATAGGTGGGAGCGGGATCTTGGGCTGTTGCCGCAGCCCAGAGGTTCTGCATGTAGGTCTTGATCGCAGTGGTGGTATTGGCGACCGTGCCTCCGGTACCAACGGTGGTCACGATCACGTTGTAGCCCTGCTGCTTCTTCCAGGTCACAAAAGGAGCCATCTCGTCTGTGTAATTGGGCGGGCAAAGTATGAGCATCTTGGTGGGATAACGCACCAGGCTGGCACGGGTGGAAGCATCCCAATTGAAGATAGTCTTGGCATACAAAGCTTCATATTCATAAGAAGCGGTGCGCGCCAGAAGTTCATCTGTGGCTGCCTGATCACTACCAGTGAAGTTCACTCGGATGGAGGCATCCAGGCAGATCTCCAGCTCGCCACTCACCGGATTATACTGCACCGGTTCGTAATAGAATTGAAAGAGTCTGACTCCACGCATAAAGCCAATCTCTTCCAGGCGGAACAGCTCACCACCGCGAAGCTCATTGACAGAGTAAGCCTCTTCTTTTATGGAGAAGGTAAGAGAGGCGGGATCTGCAGATTTGGAAACAGATTCCTGAGCGGGAACCAGGCGATGTTGCAGACGGTTCTCGGAGCTATCCATTCTGCGGTTCTGGCGCCCCAGAACCTCAAAACTGAGCTCTGCACCCACCGGCACCGCAATTATCTTGCTGAGCGTGGGCAATTGAGGTTCGCCGATCCTCTGGCTTTGGCCATAGCCCTCCACGCTGAGACGATCAAAGACACCGCCGCGAGTCTGAATTTCTTCCAGATTGATTCCACTAACGCTAAACTGCAGTTCCAATCCGGATTGACTTTGAGAAGTGATTCTGGCCTGATTTGAGCCAGCGGAAAGACTATGCTTACGTACTTGAGCAGAAAGTCCCGATACGATCAGAAGGGACAGTGCTACAAGCAGAAGAAGCTTCAAGCTTCGGTACATAAGTACTCCTTTTATAATCTTAAATTCTTTGAATAATATGGTTTGACTCCAAGTGAGCAAGAAACATTCCCCAAGCTTGTGAAAACCAGTATTATTGCAAGAAATTTTTACCACAAGGAGACGGCTGCGCCGAGTGAACAGAGAACAGTGAACAGTGATCAGTGAACAGTGAACAGACCGTGAGTGTGAAGCTGGGAAACTAAAGGTATCTAACAAGGATTACAGGATTGGAAGGAAAGATATCTATGTGAATCATAATCATCTGCGTTCTATTGATCCTGCTGATCCAGTCGATCCAGTCATCTGCGTTCTATTGGGTAGTTTCTGCCAAATCGGAGTTTGGCAGACCAACAAGCGTCAGCAGCGCAGCTCTCGTCACTTGTCACTTGTCACTGTAAAGCGACAAGATGTCGCTTCTACCCTCATCTGCGTTCTATCCCCCTCTGGTCACTTGTCACTTGTCACTCAAAAAAAGAGGCTCCCCGAGGGGAGCCAGTCTTTGGTGCAGAAGGCGGGACTCGAACCCGCACACCCGTTACAGGCACAAGATCCTTAGTCTTGCGTGTCTGCCAAATTCCACCACTTCTGCAAAAGTCTATCTACTCAGGCTGAGCCGGTTGGGCAGCGGGGACCGGAGCGGTCGGTGCTGCGGGAGCCGGAGCAGCTTGTTCTGTCTTGATCTTGCGTTGACGGCTCTGGACGTCGTCCAGGGTAACCTTGCTTTGATCTTTGACCAAAAAGGCCATCGAAACGCTGGTAACTACAAAGAGCATACCCAAAATCTGAGTTGCTTTTTTGAGGAAAGCGGAAGCTCCGCTGCCACCAAAAACGTTCATGGCTGCACCACCAAGACTGGCATCAAGGCCACCCTTGGAAGTCTGTGCCAAGATCACCAGGACCAAAGCTATGCACACCAAAAGGTGTATAACCAAGGCTATTGTGTATAAAATCATTATTAATCCTTTGGGAAAACTTATCTGTGTAGGGCACTAAACTTGGCAGAGCGGTTTTTTGTCAATCAAAAAAAGCTAAATACAGATTTTTCTTCAGTCAGAGCGGACGTAAAGACTACTCGCATCACTCGCTTCTTGTTTCTCCCCCATGGCTGGCGGTCTTTGTCACAATGCTTTCACATCCATTGCTATTCTGATAATAATAGGTGATGGTATGATTGCCCCGGCCAGCTGTAGCAGGATTGAAGATGTAATTGTTTTCAATTCCTTTACCTTCAAAACGTCCACCCGTTGGAGTAACATACTCATAAAGATTGATTGTGTTTGCATAGCAGATGTTTGGCACATCATTGAAGGTCAAAGGGCTTACTTGCTTCACCTGTATGGTTGTAGTGAATTGTTCCTTACAACGCCCATTTGATAAAGTGTATGTGACGGTATAAATTCCTGATATAACTTTTGATGGATCAAAATATTCTCCAGTAACACCGGTTCCAGAGAAAGTTCCTCCCTGGGCACCTACAATATAGCTTGGAAGGTATATTGGGGAACTGCTTCCGCATACTGCCTCAATTGGTTTCCAAGATGTTTCCGGAATCAACTGGTCAACACTGACAATTTTGTTAACGATAGTTTGACAACCGGCTTCATTTGTGTATGTGTAGAAAATCGTGTGTGATCCTATTCCTGCAATGGAGGGATCAAATTTGTTGTCCTGGACACCTACACCAGAAAACACCCCCCCCTTGGGTTCCACATATTTCACAAGGTCGATTGATGCAGAATTACAAACAATTGGAATATTTGTGAAAGTTATTATGTTGGAACTTATTACATTAATGGATTGTTTTACAGTTTTGCTGCAAAGGCCATCCTTGACCTTATATGAAATTTCATGCAAACCGGCTCCCGCTTGCAAGGGTGAAAATTGTGTCAATGTCACTCCTTTACCTTTGAATTCCCCTCCAGGAATGTTCACATATTTTTCAAGGTCG
>JAZHDE010000187.1:0-3461 GCA_036584515.1 Candidatus Cloacimonadota bacterium
GTCATCGAGGCCGTGCACCGGCGCGAGGACGTCTATGCCGGGCCGCAGACCCCGGGCATCGTCAAAACCACCTTCTCCGCCAAAGTATCCGGCTCCACCGCCACTGCCATCACTACGACCGCCCAGCCGTTCACCGGAGCCATTGCCGCCTTGCAAGGCTGCACCGTCTCCACCGGCTGTTCCCGTTCCGCCAGCAGCCTGGGTACCGGGTCTTCCACCCTGTCCGCCACCCATGTTTCCATCATAGCCACCACCGGCACCACCGGTTCGATAACCGCCTCCGCCGCCAGAACCGGCTATAATGAGAGCGTTCTGCTGACTGACTGTGCCCAAAAAGACGCCTGTGAGACCACCGCCGCCACCGCCTGAAGCATCGCCCTTGGTGCCATATCCACCACCGGGCCAACCGCCCACACCGCCATCAGCAGCACCAAAAGCACCACCGCCGCCAACCACGACTACCAGACGATCTCCGGGGCTTACCACCAGATAGCCTTCTGCATAGCCCCCGGAACCGCCGGAAGCATTGTTATAGTTTCCAGCTCTTCCAGCACCTCCTGCTCCCCAGACCTTGATCTTGATCTGCTCAACATCTTCCGGGACAGTGAAATACTGATGACTTCCGGTGAAGGTGAAGCTTTGAACTCTGTTTCTCTGATTTGTGACAACCTGAGGAGCTTCATCAATACTGTGAGGACGAGTGTTATAGGTCTCGTAGCCGTTTACAGGATAGTTGTATTCCATCACGGAGACCACATAAGCCTGCCCGGGTCTGAGCCGCGACACAGTCACGCTGGTATCGGTGCCTTTGTAAACGCAGAACCAGCCGGTATCATCGATGCTATGACCGTAACCAAAGGCGGTGTTTGGAGTATAAGTTGTTTGTTGAATGGGGTAGGCTGCACCGGAGGAGGCTTGTTTCATGAAAACGATCACTGCGTCACCATCCCCTCTGAGCCAGGAGATGGTTCCACCCTCTCCTGCCAGGTTCAGACGCACTTGACTGGCTTGACGCAGTGGAGGCATCAGGCTTTGAGCTTCCAACACGCGGTAACCTCGGCGCCAGGCACCATAGTTTCTGGAGCTAACTCCGTTCTTTTCCACGCCAGTGTATCTAGCTCCTCCTGCCACCACTTCATAGGTAACCAGAGCTTTTTCATCTTCAGTTATCAGACCGGAATGCACAGCCGCAGAGGATAAGCCACTATCGTCTGTGAAATAGGGTGCATTGTCGTTTGAGCCCCAAACAGTGCCGGAACTAGATCCAGTGACAAGGAAGCTGAATCTTTCTCCGGGATTGGCTGTTATGCCGGACAGGCTGTGGGGAGCCGTGCGGTACTCATTCACTGCGCAAAGCAATGCTATCGAGGCTATCAGGACCAGAATCAAAGCTATCTTCTTCATTTTAACTCCTTTCAGGCTAAAGTCAATATGGCTGTCTTGAGAGGTGCCAGAGGGCATAAATCACACACAAATGACAAGGTTCATAGTGAAGCTATCTTACAGATATTGTCAAGTCAAATTCTGCTGCTTATGTCTCTATCAGATACTGATGAAAAAGTTTAGCTCCTCCAATCTGCCATGCAATAGAGAGCTTTTTGCTCTAAAGGTCAGGGTGACAGAGCGATGTACCCAGCCACAACCCAATAGCAAGAGGAGATCGTCTCTGGAGCTGAATCCTGGATGGAACGAGTTGTTATCGATGTCCTGATCCCAGATATAGAGCTCTCTCACAGTTTGCCAGCTGAGAAGAGATGCTTCCAACCGCCAGGGAGCGGGATCATAGGCAAAGCTGATCCGCCAGTAGTGGGAGTTGTTTTCATATTTACTGAGCTCTTCCAAGTGATATCGCAGCAGTAGTGAAGCTTCCAGATCTGGGTTTAGTTGCCTCCTGAAAGAGCTTTCGAAGCGGAGATGGTGAGGCCGGGTGCTGATGTAGCTATTGTCCTCATAGCTCAGAATCTCGCGCTGCAGCTGTCTGATACCAAAGCTGGCCTGGCTCAAACTGTCTGCCCAGGATAGCTTTGCCAGGTATTGGCTCAGATACTTCGAGCTTGTGAGCTGGCTGTTATCCTTCAATGCTATGGCCTGAAGCTTGAGCTTCATCCTGGTGCTCAAAGGGAACTGCAGAGTTTCCCAGAATTCTGTGGCACTACCAGTTGAGCGCAATTTATGAATTGGTGCTGCATAGGCTGGACGAGTGTAATCACGGCTATGGCTGAAACCCAGCTCGGAGCTGATTCCGGCTCTGGAATAACGCCACTGTCCTTTATGAGCATAGCCTCGCTCGGCAAAGGCAGATTCCAGCTCTATCCTGTGATTGGGATCTTTCCAGCTTGTAGTGAAGCTAAGCGAACTGACAAGTGGGATGCCTGTCTCTTCCTGGTAGGCCTGAAGATAGGTCAAAGCTCCTGCAGTAAAGGATTTGCTTAGGTATGCCAAGCTGAATCCTCCCAAAGCTTCATCAGTACTGTATAAGCTAACGGCCTTTGTTCTGGGCAACTTGATGGCAGTATAGGGAGTATAATTGTAATATCTTTTCTGGCTGGAATAGAACAGCCCAATATCCAGATTGTAGATCTGGCCGGAAAGAGCAAACCCCAAAGGATAGTAAGTCCCGGCATCTCCTGCTGTGGAGAATTCCAGGGCCTTACCGGGGCTGCCCTGCGCTACGACCAGACCTCTGCCGAAACTTGCGCGGTAGGACATCAGGTGGAAATCCAGACTGTTGGTGCCGATTGTTTCTGCTGCCAGAGAAACGGATTGCCAGGTCTCGCCATCCTGATTCACGCCGCTAAAAGCAAGCTTCCAGGCCTTATGCCTCAGCCAGGCATGATAGCGCAGAGATTCTGGCTGATAGCTAATCCGGAGCTGCTGTTGCTCCATGTCCCGAGTCCAGGAATCCAATAGCAGATTCGCGAAGCTGGTCTGGAGATCGTCAGCGCTCTGATATTGAGTCTGTTCGCTAAACTCTTCCCAGTCTTCGTCCAGAGTGGTGACTTCCTGGCAGAGAAACGGCAGAGGGATACAAAGAAGTAATAGTAGAATGGGGATACGGACTAAGCTGAGCTTTACCAATTGAAGCCCAGATCCAGGCTGTGGGTCAGATCCAGATCGCTGTGGGTACGGATGGAGTATCCGAATTTGAGATCGTTCAGGTAGACCCTTATGCCGGCTCCGAGACGGGAAGGATCATTTTGCCAGGAGCTTTGAAACTCCAGCTCGGGAATCACCCGCATGGTGGCAGCAGAACGCACATAGCCCTTGGTGCCCGGACCCCAGATATATGTGGTGGCGGCTGTAAAAAGCTCGTTCACCCTTGTATAGGCAGTGAGGTGAACTTCCCGATCCTCCGAATCCATCCTGAGCAGCCTGATCTCGGTGCCATTGCCATCCACCTCTCCCCTGAAAGCTGCATCCCAGCTCCAGTCATAAGTTCCGGCATAGTTCCCGGTGCTTTG
>JAZHDE010000188.1:0-3435 GCA_036584515.1 Candidatus Cloacimonadota bacterium
ATAATCCTGCTTGTCGCGGTTGATCATATCCAGCAGCGCCACGTTTTCATCGTAGCTCAGAGAGTTCAAATTGGCCAGGCGTCTCTGATCCCGGTATTGAATGAGCCTGAAGTCTCTCTGCAGAGTGAGGTAACTGTAGAGGGATTCAAAGATATCGGCATTTTCGACCAATATAGCGTCTGAGAGGTTGAGGTTTGAAGGCAGACCCACGGCCAGCATGCGCCGGCGTTCCAATCCCTGCAAGGCATATTGAACCTCATTGATACCAGTCTCCAGGGAGATCTTTTGTCTGAGCGCATCAATATAGCTATTGATAACTGTATCGTAATGGCTTCTCCAGACGTTATCCTGAGTGAACCGGGCATAATACTCGTCATATTGGCCGAGTAAGCGGATGGATTCATTCAGATAGGTGTCCCTGCGGGAAACAAAATCTGCCCTCTGTTCTGCGGGGATTTCGTTGCTATAGCTAAGCTCAACATCGATCAATTCCACGGCATGGGCATAGATCACGGAAGCGCCGATCAGATCCAGCAGGATCTTGGTCTCGACATCCAGATAATAGGCATACTCTTCACCGTAGGAGGCTTCCACGGTGCCAAAAACTTGGTCTATCTTCGCTACCAGGGCGGAGAAATACACATGGCTCTCGTTCAGAGAAGCTAGCACGTTCTCACTGGCAGCCTTACGGTCGTTAATCCAGTTTTCATTATTAGTATATCCCGAAATGGCGCTCTTGAGAGAATCCAGCAGTGCCATCTCGCGATCTCTAGTGCTAACCAGCTCGTCATAACGGATCAGGCCTTCCAGAGGGAGAAGATCCCCGTAGAGAATGCCAAGATCAGCTTTGATGCCATCAACGCTGGCAGTAAGCGCTCCGGCTCTTTGCAGATTGGGAGTGGTAAAGAAGGGATCACTTGCAATGGCCTGGATTCTTTGAGCCAAGGCTTGTTTGCGAGGTACGATCTGATTGCTTATCATGTCCCGGGTTCTGGTGAATCCGGCAAGCTTGGCAGCTATTGCGGCCGAATCACCAAGGGAGGCGGTCATATCCGTCCAGAGGAAATTGTAAAGCAAGCCCGCTCTATCCTGTGATCCATTGTTCATCAGAGAATTTAACAGCTGATTTGAAACTGTTCTGCTATCGGCTCTGCTATCCTGCATTTGCATCAGGTAAAGCAGATAGAACATGGAGGGCTGATCTTCTGTGATCCGGGAATTCTGGATCAGGTCATTGTAGTATTGATAAAGATTCTCGGGGGCCTGTTGATAGGCCTGCAGGTGACCCTTGATATAAGCTACTTCCTTGGGGGAGAAAGGCCTGTATTCGGCGGAGAAGCTTAGCTGGTCATCCAGCATGGTAGAGACCGTAGTTACGGCCTGTCTGGCCAGATTGGGGTCTTGGCGATAAAGCGCAGGAAGGGTCTCAGCGACCTCAATGATTACGTCTATGTATCGTTCGCGCTCTCTCTGGATTTCCATCCGTAGTTGATCAGCACCTAAGCCTGATCTCGCCTGGGCCCATAAGCCAGTTGCTATTGACAGAGTAAAAGCGATGAGTACTATCACTCTTTTGAAGTTTTTCATATCCCAGCTCACTTATAATTAATTAGCTAACGCTGTTACCGGGTAAAGGGATTCAGGTTGCGGGGGTACCGCAACCTGAACCTATTTTTGCAATAGGAAGCATGAATACTTGACCTACACACTATATAAAAATCGGAAAGATCAGGGGTTGGGGGTTCTCAGAGAATTAATCCAGTTACGAAGCTCTTGCAGAGAGTTTTCTGCTCTGGCTCTCTCTTGTTGAAGGCGTTGCAGCTCAGTGACCAGTTCCTGCATTTCAGGAGTGGGAGTGCGAACCACAGGAGGGGTAACAGGGGGATTAACCACTGCAACTTCGGTTCCGGTATCTCCGGTCACGACAGTACCAGTATCGCCAGTCTGAGTTCCGGTATCTCCGGTCACGACAGTACCAGTATCACCAGTCTGAGTTCCGGTATCCCCAGTCACGACAGTACCAGTATCACCAGTCTGAGTTCCGGTATCTCCGGTCACGACAGTACCAGTATCACCAGTCTGAGTTCCGGTATCTCCGGTTTGGGTGTCGTCTTCGATAGGGTAGTCAACCACGTACTGACCATCATCATAAGGAGGAAGATCACCATTGGAAGCCAGCTCGATCAAGTCGGGACGGCGTCTCTTGGTGCTGGCAAACTGATCGAAGAGGTAGGACACGCTGAAAGCAGCGCGAATGTCTTCTTCGTAACCATTGCCTTCTGACTTCTTGAAGAGGTTCTCGATGGCTTGGTAACCCAGCTTGAAGGAGAAATTATCCCAAGTGTACTTCATTCCGCCGTTAAAGTCATTGCCATCATACTCTCCCAGCATGGAGAAATTGTTGAAGGGAGAGACTTCGACTGAGGCAAAAGAACCGGAGAAGATTCTGGAACGGGTAACCTGTCCCACGAACCTATGCATGCCAACCCCAAGGTTGAACATACTGTGCACTCCACCGATCACTGCCTGTTTGGAGATCACCACATAGGGTGAATAGGCTTCATAGTCGCGTACATCCGGATGGGTATCGCCATCAAAGTTGTTGTTGAAATAGTCTGTTGCAGGCATATCATGAAAATCGGTTGGAACAGGAGAGAAGATATTCTCCAGGCCCACGGAAACTTGCGGGTACTTCAAGGTTTCCTGCAAAAGCTTAATCTTCAGATTGGCGAAAAACACATCGTCTCCGCCGTAAAGTCCCAGCTCGATCTGATCCATGATGCCAACACTGAGCATTCCGTAAGGAACGTAGTGCAGATCAATGTCTGCAGTCTTTCTGAGGTAATTCACAAATTGGATTTCGGCTGCTTTATTCGGCAAGATGTAAGCATCCGGAGTACGCAGCATTCCCATGGTTTGGAAAGGAGCAGCGTCTAACACGCTAAGCATTGCTGCCAGAACAAGTAGGCTCAATATAACTTTTTTCATACTTCCCTCCACCTTTCGGTGTAGATTTTATTGTTATTCTAGATTATCGTTGACCGCATATGCGTCAAGCTTTTTCTTGCGCTTATGGATATACCAAATAAGAAAGAACTATTCAAAACCGGCGAAAGAGTCGCGCAAGTATACTTGGAATCCAAGGGATACCAAGTGTTAATCCATAACTATCGTCGGCGAACGGGCGAGATTGATCTCATCGTGAGAACCGGAAATACTCTGGTCTTTGTTGAGGTCAAGACCCGTTCCTTTCACTCTATAAGCTCAGCTCTAAGTAATGTTTCATACCCAAAGCAAAAGAAGATTAGCAAAACCGCACTTCTATATATTAATTCAAATCCCGACCTGAGCAATTTGCTTACCCGGTTCGACATCATCGTCATCTTCTACAATTCGAAAGACGGCGACTATTCTGTCAAGCACTTTATCGACGCT
>JAZHDE010000189.1:0-17515 GCA_036584515.1 Candidatus Cloacimonadota bacterium
GCGTAGGTATGTCAAGCTTTATTTTGATAATTTACACTAATTGTCCAAACTCCAGACGGTGGTTGAAACCACCGCCTGCCGTCTGTAAACCCTGACGGGTTATACACCTTGATGAATATATCTGCAAAACCCGTTGGAAACCTGACGTAGTTCGATGATTGCGGTAATCAATCTCCCAGATTGTTGTTTGACCACAAGGGGCTGTCCCGAAACTTACGATTCCCACGAAAGTAGTTTCGGGACAAGCAAACAGGAGCTCATAGTCGAGTGAATACTCTTTGCTGGACCCAAACAACTGCTCAAAATAGCAAGATATCTGGTTTTGGGACATCGCCGGCATCTGCATAAGCCCATAGTGAAGGCGAAGCCGGAACTATGGGTAACGGCGCTATACACGGATTGTTGAAAATGATTATGACTTTCTGCATCCTTTGAGTGCAGCAGTATCCTGCCAATTCATGCGCTCCCATCACCAATATTTTGGAAATCGATAATAATGATTGACAGATTTAGGCTGTGATAAAGATTGCACTCAATACAGGGATCCATTTCATGCAACGAGCCTTTCCTTATTTTCTGGGACTGCCTCTAACCTGAATGTCAGATACCCCGGAAATAAGGAGAACAATATGCCAGACAAAACATTGGTATGCAAAGACTGCTCAAAGGAATTCGTATTCACCGAAGGCGAACAAGATTTCTACAAAGAGAAGGGTCTCACTAATGAACCCCAGCGCTGCCCCGATTGCCGCAAAGCAAAAAAGCAGCAGTTCAATCGCAATAACTATGATCGTCGCTACTAAAACGCGATAGTCCATAATTATCCCGCCGTTCCTAGTGGACGGCGGTTTTTTTTGCTGTGGATCAAGCCGGCATGTAGCCGTCCTGATAGTTTTTGCAGGTGGGATTGAATCACACTCCGGCTAAAATTCCTACTTGACTAAAAGCGTTATCATTTAAGCATGGCGTATTGGGTAAAATATGACCCGAACTACCCTGACTGGATATTAAATTTAATAGATAAGGAGTGATAATGCTCTCAGCCAAGGATGCAATCCAAAAATTGCGTGACAAGGAAGCCAAAATCCTCGCCATGGGCGGCGAAAAAGCAGTCGCCAAACAGCATAGCGGAGGCAAACTCACAGCTCGTGAACGTCTTGATCTCTTGTTTGATGAAGGTACCTTCCGTGAGCTCGATATGTTCGTAAGCCATCGTTGTGATAACTTTGGCATGGAAAAGATCGAAATTCCCTCGGATGGTGTGATTACAGGACACGGAATGGTCAATGGACGTCCGGTCTTTGCTTTTTCTCAGGATTTTACCTCACGAGGTGGCAGTCTGGGCGAAATGCACGCTGCCAAGATCTGCAAAGTGATGGATATGGCGCTCAAATCAGGTGTTCCCTGCATCGGGATCAACGATTCAGGCGGAGCACGGATTCAAGAAGGCGTCGATGCCCTGCGCGGTTATGGAGATATCTTCTTCCGTAATTCACGCGCCAGTGGTGTGATTCCCCAAGTTACAGCCATTATGGGACCCTGTGCCGGCGGAGCAGTCTATTCTCCTGCCATGACAGACTTTGTCTTTATGGTCAAAAACACCAGTTTTATGTTTATCACCGGGCCGGACGTGATCAGAGCGGTCACCGGTGAAGAGACCACTCAGGAAGAGCTGGGCGGTGCCATGGCACACAACAGCAAGAGCGGAAACGCTCATTTTGCCTGTGAAAACGATGCTGATGCTATTGAGCAGATCAAGATTCTGCTGAGCTACCTGCCCTCCAATAACATGGAAGATCCTCCCCGGCTCCAGACTTCAGACGATCCTTGGAGAATCTGTCCAGAGCTGGATGAGATCATTCCGGATAATCCCAGAATGAGCTACGATATGCGGGACGTGATTCATAGCATCGTGGATGATGGAGTGTTCTTTGAACCTCATATGTATTATGCTCAGAATATCATCGTGGGCTTTGCCCGCCTGAATGGACGCTCGGTCGGTATCATCGCCAATCAGCCTAATGTTCTGGCCGGTTGTCTGGATATAGACGCTTCGGACAAAGCTACCCGCTTCATCCGTTTTTGTGATGCTTTCAATATTCCGCTGCTCACCCTGGTGGACGTTCCCGGTTATCTTCCAGGTACACATCAGGAATGGAACGGCATTATCCGCCACGGAGCCAAGCTCTTGTGGTGTTATTCAGAAGCAACGGTGCCCAAGCTCACGGTCGTGACCCGCAAGGACTATGGCGGAAGCTACATCGCTATGAGCTCCAAGCACCTGGGTGCAGACATGGTCTTTTCCTGGCCGGCTGCAGAGATAGCTGTGATGGGTGCTCAGGGTGCAGCCAATATCATCTTCCGCAAAGAGATCGATGGAGCAGAAGACAAGGCTGCCAAACGTGCGGAGATGATCGGCATCTACGAAGAAGCCTTCAACAATCCTTATGTGGCTGCCTCACGCGGTTATGTGGATGCAGTGATCGTGCCTTCCGAGACGCGTAAACGCTTGATTGATGCTCTGGAAATCCTCTGCACCAAGAGCGAAAGCCTGCCACCCAAGAAACACGGAAACATCCCGGCATAAAGAGGTGAGGATGGAAAAGAAAGCCCTCGCAGCCATCGCCGGAGTCATGGCCCTGGTAAACACGGAAGAGAGTGGACCCTCTTATGTTCCGCGCCTTCCGGCAGAATATCCCCACCCCTATAGCCAGCAAGCGCGTCAGCAGATTATGCAGTATCGTGACATCACCCAAAGAAGAATAATTAAAAGAAGCAGATAAAAAGGAGTTAGAATGCACAAGCACGGCGTCTTAGAAATGACCAAAATGCAATATGGTAACGATCGTCCCAAGGCAAGTAATCCGATCAAGATACAGGATCTGAGCCTGCGTGACGGTCATCAATCCCTCTTTGCCACCCGTGGTCGCACCGAAGATATGATCCCCATCGCAGAGCTGATGGATGAGGTGGGCTTTTACTCCATGGAAGTATGGGGCGGAGCTACTTTTGACACGATGCACCGCTATCTGGGCGAAGATCCTTGGGAAAGAATCACTACCCTCAAGAAGTATATCAAAAAGACCCCCTTCTCCATGCTGCTGCGTGGACAAAACCTGGTGGGCTATCAGAATTATGCCGATGATATCGTGGAAACCTTTGTGCAGCGTGCCAGCGACAATGGCATCGATATCTTCAGAGTCTTTGATGCACTCAATGACTTTCGTAATTTTGAAACTGCCGTCAAGATCATCAAAAAGAACGGCCGTCACTTCCAGGGAACTATCTGCTACTCGCTCACCGAACAGCGTATGGGCGGTGAGATTTATAACATTGACTACTTTGTAAACAAAGCTAAGCAGCTTCAGGATATGGGTGCAGACAGCGTCTGCGTGAAAGACATGGCAGGTCTGGTGGCGCCTTACGATGCCTATGATCTGGTAAGAGCTCTCAAAACAGCCGTGAAAGTTCCTATCCATCTTCATACTCACTTCACCAGCGGTATGGGCGATCTGGCGCTGTTCAAAGCCATCGAAGCCGGAGTCGATATCATCGATACCTGCGTAGCCCCTTATGCTTACAGAACTTCACATCCCGCCGTGGAACCCTTTGTGATCTCACTTCTGGGCACAAACCGCGACACCGGCTTTGATATCAAGCTGCTCAACAAGATTGGCAAGGAGATCGAGAAATTCCTGCCCAAGTATATGCAATTTGCAGATAATACCAAGTTCAGCATCATCGATACAGACGTGATCATTCATCAGACTCCGGGAGGAATGCTCTCCAATCTGGTGAACCAATTGCGTCAGATGGATGCTTTGGACAGGCTGGATGATGTGTTTGCCGAGATTCCGAAGGTTCGCAAAGAACTCGGAATGATTCCGCTAGTGACGCCTACCAGTCAGATAGTGGGGATTCAGGCTGTGAATAATGCTCTCTTTGACACCAAGGATGGCGAGTATGCCCGTATCACTGAGCAGGTCAAAGACCTTTGCTACGGTCTTTATGGCAAGACTACTCTGCCCATCGACAAGGACGTGCAAAAGAAAGCCCTGGTAGGCTATCCCAGAGGCGAAAAGCCTATCACTGTGCGCCCCGGAGACGTGATCGAGCCTGCTATGGCACGTATCCACGAAGAGATCAAAGAAGAAGCCAAGACCATCGACGACGAGCTGATCTATGCCCTCTATCCCGTGACCGGACGTAAGTTCTTGCGCGTGAAATATGGCAAAGATCCGATGTCTGCCGAGATGAAGCCAATCACATTGGAAGAAGCCAAGCGCCTGGAAGAGCTCTGTGCCAAAGCCAAGGCCGGCAAATTGGTCGAAAAAAGCGAGAAAGCAGCTCCCGCCAAGCCGGAAGATCTGCGCCAGTTTGATGTCTTCGTCGATAACGATTACTTCCTGGTGGAAGTGAGCGAGAAAGGCGGAGCACCGCGTGTGGTGAGTCACCGTCCTGCCCCTGTTGCTCCGGCTCCTAAGCCAGCGGCACCTGCTCCTCAGCCCGCTCCGGTTCAAGCCGCACCCGCTCCGGTGGCTCAGGCTGCTCCGGTTTCCACAGAGGGTGGAACTGCTATTGCTGCACCGATGCCCGGCATGCTGGTCAAGTATGAGAAGAATCCCGGTGATCCGGTGAAAAAGGGCGAAACCGTCCTGGTGCTGGAAGCCATGAAGATGTATAATAACATCCCCAGTCCGGTGGATGGCGTTGTTGCTGCCACTCCGCTCAATGCCGGGGATTCGGTTGCCAAGGGTCAGGTTTTGGCCACAATCAAATAAGGGAGCTGGTATGCAGACTA
This sequence comes from Candidatus Cloacimonadota bacterium, assembly GCA_036584515.1. Lineage (GTDB taxonomy): Bacteria > Cloacimonadota > Cloacimonadia > Cloacimonadales > Cloacimonadaceae > PHBP01. Next base: position 4,802 of record JAZHDE010000189.1, read on the forward strand.
AAAGTCAGATCATGGATAAAGCGCAGATGGAGCGCACCATCCATCGTATAGCACACGAGATTATCGAACAAAACAAGGGTCTGGAAAAGATCCGTCTGGTGGGAATCCGTTCCCGTGGTGTTCCGCTGGCACACAGACTTTCGAACTATCTGAAGCTGATCGAAAATCAAGAGATCCCCGTGGGCATCCTGGATATCACGCTGTATCGGGATGATCTTTCCACTATCTCGCATCAACCGGTGATCAAAGGCAGCTCGTTGGATTTTGATATAGAAGATGCCATCGTGGTCTTGGTGGATGATGTGCTATTCACAGGACGTACCGTGCGGGCTGCAATCGATGCCCTGCTGGATTTTGGCCGCCCCAAACAGATTCAACTCGCCGTCCTGGTGGACCGTGGTCACCGTGAACTGCCCATCAAGGCAGATTACGTGGGCAAAAATGTTCCCACCTCCAAAGAAGAAATAATCAAGGTGGAATTCGAGGAGACCGATGAGCAGGACTCGGTTAAAATCGTTCTGGTCTAAATACCGGGAACGCTGGAATACAGCCCGTTCGCTGGTCTGCGTTGGTTTGGATTCACAGCTCTCGAGCTTGCCCTCCTGCCTGCAGGAAGAGTCAAACCCGATCTGGAGCTTCAACCATAAGATCATCGACGCTACCAAGGATTTTGCTTGTGCCTACAAGCCCAATCTTGCCTTCTATCTTTCTGATGGCCTCAGGGGGTATGAAGCGCTGAAGAGAACTGTGGATTACATCCCGGAAGAGATTCCGGTGATTTTGGATTGCAAGGTGGGAGATATCGGCAATACAATGGCAGCCTATCTGGAAGCCTTCTTTACCGATCTCCGGGTCGATGCCATCACGCTCAACCCACTGATGGGCAAAGATGTTTTGGCACCGCTATTCTCAGAAGAAGAGCGTTTTGCCTTTGCCCTGGCCCTCACCTCAAATCCCTCCGCTGCAGATTTCCTGCAGCAAGATTTGCTCTGCGAAAAGATCTCCGGTTGGATCGAAGAACATCCCAAAGAACAGCTGGGAGCCGTGATTGGTGCCACTCAGACCAATGATCTTTCCACCATGCGGGCTCTGCTCCCGGATAGAATCTTTTTGATTCCCGGAGTCGGTGCTCAGGGAGGAGATCTGGAAGCCGTGGTGCGTCATGCCTCCGCCAGCCGGGAAGAACCTCTGATCCTGGTTAATTCCTCCCGGGGAATAATCTTCAAGGATAAAACTCCCTGCTTCGATAACACCGCCGCTCTGGAAGCAGAAAGCCTGAAAAAAGAGATTAACAAGTACCTGAATATCTAAGCATCATATATTGCCAAGCCCCCGGGAAACCGGGGGCTTTTACTTTATGTAGCACAACACCTTATGCGCCCTAATTCAACTCCATATCCATAAGTTACTATAGAATAACCATTTCCTTAGCTCTCGCTAAGGATTCGCTAAGGCTTCGCTAAAGCACCGCTAAAGCATCAAAGCAGGAAGCAATTAACTACTTGTCTCTTGGTGCAGAGTTACAGTTCAGTTTTTCAGCACTTTATAGAGCTGATCCGGCTGGCTCTTCAACCTCATCAGATAGATACCGGGGGCCAGGTTTCTGCCTTCTGCATCACGGGCTTCCCAGTTCATTACTCCGGATTTAGCAGGCTGCTCTGCCACTTTCTGCCCACGGAGGTTAAAAATCTCCAGACTTTCGCCTGATTTGATCTCACCGGCAAGTTCCACTGTGAGGGATGCGGTGAAAGGATTGGGGTAGGCACGTAGCTTCACAGCAGCAGGTGGTAGCAGTTCCTCTTCCCCAGCGCTGGAGATTTCGGCATTGACCAGCACAGGATGCACCTGGTAGCCGCGGGAGTGCTTGATCCGCAGCTCGTAGTGATTGTAGGTCCTGCTCACAAGCTCTCCGCTAAGGGTGCCATAGAGACTCTGTCCGGAGGCCAAAAGATAGGGCAGGCTTTGACCCTCAATCGTGGCTGTGAAGCTGAGTTCTGCTCCCGAAGGACATTCCACTGCCTCTATCGTCAGTGCCTGATCGGAAAGATTGAGCAGTTCAAATTCCAAGCCCTGACTTAGCTCAGCAGCCGTCTCGAAAATCATCTCTTCCGGCATGACCAATAGATGCTGCGGAGGAACGATATCCAGCACCACGCCTTCCACCACGGAAAGATCGTAGGGCAGGCTGGAAGGGAGCAGGAACCATCCGTCACTGCTGCCACCCCAACCGAAGTTGACATGGTAAAAATCGTCTGTGTTGTAGCCATCCAGCACCATGTTATGTCCAGCATCCCAGGCAGGTGTGACCGCGGCATAGAGCACCGGTTTGGCCTCCTGGATATTCTGAATGATCCTGCTCCAAAGCTCCGGGCTGTCCACCGTGATCAATTCGGCAGAACTGAAGCCAAAACGCTGAATGGCAGTGAATGCCTGGCTCACGGCAAAGGTTCCGGAGCCCTGGGAACTGAAGACCTGCTGGGCGGCAGCACCGGCAGCATAGACCAAAGCAGCTTTTTGAATGGCCTCTGGAGCCTGAGATTGCCAATAGGTATCCGCCAACCCAGTCATGTAGCTATTGAGTTCATCCCAGGAAGGAAAATCTTGGGCTTCATGATCGTTGTCTATCCAGTATTGACGGCCGGAGTAGTTGTGATAGTAATCATCCGCATCGCTGAAGAGAGTGCCGTTCAGCTGCTGATGGTAGTTGAAGATCTGAGCCATCGCCACGGCAGGGCAACCTGCCAGAGAACGGCTGTTTGAAACAGGATCCATGGGACAGAGAGCGTTGTAGGGTCCGGTCTGATTCCATCTGGTCTTTACCCAGCCGCCGGTGACCGAACTGCCATCCGGAGGCCACTGCTGAAAGTCGTCTCTGGTGAGGTCGTTCAACAAGTCTTGCCGCTGCCGAATAGCTGCATCTTGATAAGAGATAGGTAATCTGAGCCGAAGCTCGAGCTGATTTGTCAGTAATGCCCTGGCAGAACTCTGTTCTGAGCTATCAAAGCTGGAATTCAGAGAGTATGCCAGCACCGGAGGAAGCTTCTGATCGGTTGTAACGACAACAAAACCCTGGGGTTTAAGCTGATAAACCCGGGCAAGACTGGCTGAGCTTCCCTGAGCAAGATCAACGTAACTCTGTACAGAAGCGTCCGAGCCAAGGCGGTTCAGCCAGGCCTGAGCGATCGATCTGGTCTCGGGCTCAGGGATACTCTGCGCCATTACCAGACTGAAAAGAGATAAGAAGAGCAATACAAACACTAAGTTCTTCATTCTTTTATCCTTATATCATTATTGATTTGATATAGAGCTTGGTGCAAGTATTGTTCCAAGTCCCCCTAATACACAGGGTATTCAGAGGAATGCTTGTGGAAAGATTAACACATACCGAACCACTGACCGTCGTTCAAGTCTGCCAGTAACTGGGTTCTATCTCCCTCTTCCTTGATGAGTTCACCCGCTTCTTTGGCTTTGGCATACCACTCGTCAAACATGGCTTTATCATTATTTAAAGCGTTAGCTCGTGCCACTGCGCTGTAGGCATAGGCAAGATCCCAATCCTGCACCTGTTGTTCCTCTGCCAGACGCAGACAGGTCTGAGCCTGAAGCAAGGCTTCCTCTTTGCGACCCAGCATGGTATAGACGTGGGCCAGAAACCATACTCCCCGCAGGATGTTGATGGGCTCACCAATCTGGCGCCAGTGGTAAAGGGAGGCATGAACCGTATCCAAAAGGACTTCTTCATCTGCAGAGGTGCGTCCTTCCTTGAGCAGGATATCCCAGCTTTGGTTAAAAAGGTTGGTGGCAAAGTAGTTGTGAATAGGGGCCATTTGTTCCTGAGTCATTGTATCTCCTTGTAAAAAAAAGCTCTGTGAAGACAGGATAGTCTCCACAGAGCTATTTGGCAATTATATCAGCGCTTATTGACTGAATTTCTTATACTGTTCCCAACGTTCCTTGATGAACACTTCGGCGCTTTGGCTAAACTGCTCGGCACGTTCCGGGAAGATCTTGGCCAGACCGCTGTAACGTCTTTCCCCATCGAGGAATTCTTTCACGCTGGCAGTAGGCTCTTTGCTGTCCAAAGTGAAGGGATGTTTGCCCTGCAGCTTGTTCAGCGGATTGTAGCGATAGAGCAGCCAGTATCCGGTCTCGACGGCTTTCTTCTCACGTTTCTGAGTGAGAGACATATCGATGCCGTGGTTGATACAAGGTGCGTAGGCGATAATGATGGAGGGGCCGGGATAGGCTTCTGCTTCCTTGATGGCTTGCAGAGCTTGGTTCTTGTTGTATCCCATGGCAATCGAGGCAACATAGACGTAGCCATAGCTCATCATCATCATGCCCAGATCTTTCTTATTGGTGTTCTTTCCGGCTTCTGCGAAGCGGGCGATGGAACCCAAAGGAGTGGATTTGGAGGCTTGTCCACCGGTGTTGGAATAGACTTCTGTATCCAGCACGAAGATGTTTACGTTCTTGTTGGAGGCCATCACGTGATCCAATCCGCCGTAACCGATGTCATAGGCCCAGCCGTCACCACCGAGTGCCCAGACGGACTTCTCGATGATATAGTCTTGCAGCTCAACCACGCGGCGCACATATTTGCGGCAGCCGTCACAGGCATTTTCCAGAGCTTTGGGAAGCAGAGCTTTGATCTTGGCAGCATTTTCTTTGGCAGCGGCATCGACGTCGTTCCAGTGCTCCAGAGCATAGCCAAAGGCTTCCTTCAGAGCGGGATCGATGGCTTTGTCCATCAGGGTTTCGATAGCGAGCTTGACCAGCTTGCGATGGCTATCCAGAGCCAATCTCATACCAAAGCCGTATTCAGCATTGTCTTCAAAGAGGCTGTTTGCCCAGGCGGGACCCTTGCCGTCTTTATTTTTGGCATAAGGAATAGTCGGGAAAGTGCCACCCCAAATGGAGGAGCAACCTGTGGCGTTGGCGATGATCATGCGATCGCCAAAGAGCTGAGTGAGCAGCTTGATATAGGGAGTTTCACCGCAACCTGCGCAGGCTCCGGAGAACTCCAAGAGGGGCTGCTTGAACTGGCTGCCCTTGACTGTGTCTTCCTTGAAGGAAGCCATCACATCGCAGGGAAGCTTTTCAAAGTATTCGTAGTTATCCTGTTCGCCGATGGCACGTTCGTCCTCAATCGGGCTCATCACGAGGGCTGCTTTGGGGCATTCATTGACGCAAACGCGGCAGCTCTGGCAATCGTCGATATAGATCTGAACTTTGTACTGATAACCTTCTGCACCCATGGCTTTGAGGGTCTTGAAAGACTCTGGAGCATCTTTTAGATCTTCATCTTTGATCAGCTTGGCACGGATGGCAGCATGAGGGCAAACGAAGGAGCACTGATTGCATTGAATGCAGTTTTCGGCAATCCAATGTGGTGCCAGAGGAGCAACACGGCGCTTTTCAAGCTTGGCGGTGCCAGTCTGCACATAACCATCGAGCGGCATCTCGGAGACCTTGATCACGTCTCCCATTTCGCGCATGATGGGCTCGATAACTTGCATGGTGAAATCATCGGAACCGGCAGGCACCAATTGCTTGGTGGGGGTGCATTTCGAAGGGATTGCAGCCGGGATGGGAATCTCGACCAAGGCTTCATTCACCTTATCGACAGCGTCCAGATTCATCTTCACGACTTCGTCACCTTTGCGGCCGTAAGTCTTCTTGATGGATTCTTTGATCAGGGCAATGGCTTCTGTGCGATCCATCACGCCGGAGATCAAGAAGAAAGCGGTCTGCATGACGGTATTGACACGGCCACCCAAGCCCACTTCGTCGGCGATCTTGAGGCCGTCGATATTGTAGAACTTGATCTTGCGGTCAATGATAGTCTGCTGCATCTCGCAGGTAAGGTGATCGAAGGCTTCTTCGCTCTTCCAGAAGGAATTGAGCAGGAACACTCCGTTCTCTTTGATCCCGGAAAGCAGGTCAAAGCGGCCGATGAAGGCTTGGTTGTGGCAAGCCACGAAATCTTCTTTGGTTACCAGATACTGGCTGTGGATGGGTGTCTTGCCAAAACGCAGGTGGCTACGGGTGATACCGCCGCTCTTCTTGCTATCGTATTGGAAATAACCCTGGACGTACATATCTGTGTGGTCACCGATGATTTTGATGGAGTTCTTGTTCGCACCGACTGTTCCGTCTGAACCAAGGCCCCAGAACTTGCAGCTGATGGTTCCGGCAGGAACGGTGCTGATGATCTCGTCGATAGAAAGAGAAAGGTGTGAAACATCGTCTTCAATACCGACTGTGAAACCGTGGAAACCGCCTTTGGCAAGGTGTTTGTAAACGGCAAGCACCATGGAAGGGGTGAATTCCTTGGAGGAAAGCCCGTATCTGCCACCGATGATAAAGAGGTCTTTATTGTCCTTGAGAGCAGAGACAACGTCAAGATAGAGAGGTTCGCCGATAGCTCCGGGTTCCTTGGTGCGATCGAGCACGGCGATCTTTTTGACGGTGCTGGGAAGAGCAGCCTTGAAAGCTTCCACATCGAAGGGACGATAGACGCGAACCTTGACCAGGCCGAGCTTCATACCGCGTTCTTTGTTCAAGTACTCGATGGTTTCCTGAATGGTCTCGCAACCGCTGCCCATGGCAATGATCACATCTTCGGCATCGGGGGCACCGACGTAATCAAAAAGTTTGTAACCGCGGCCGATCTTCTCGGCAACGGCATTCATTGTTTCCTGGATGATTCCGGGAGCTTTCTGGTAATGCAGGTTGCTGGTCTCACGACCCTGGAAATAGACATCCGGAGCCTGCTGACCGACCTTGATGCGAGGATGATCAGGATTCAAGCCACGAGCGCGGAAAGCTTCGATAAGATCACCATCATCCAGCTCTTTCATTGTGTCATAATCGATCACATCGATCTTCTGTAGCTCGTGAGAAGTGCGGAATCCATCGAAGAAGACCATGAAAGGTATCGAGGTCTTCATGGTGGCAAGCTGTGCCACAATAGCCAGATCCATCACTTCCTGAACGCTGTTACAGGCGATGAGAGCAAAACCGGTGTTGCGGGCGGACATCACGTCCGAGTGATCTCCAAAGATGGAGAGGGATTGCGCAGCCAAGCTACGGGCTGTGACATAAAATACTGTGGGCAGCATCTCACCGGCAATCTTATGCATATTCGGAAGCATAAGCATCAGGCCTTGCGAGGCTGTAAAGGTGGTGGTGAGAGCACCGGCGGAAAGGGATCCGTGCACCGCTCCGGCTGCGCCGGCTTCGGATTGCATCTCGATCACATCGACCGTTGTGCCGTTCATGTTCTTGCGGCCTTCTGATGCCCAGGCATCGGAAAGCTCACCCATAGTGGAGGAGGGAGTGATCGGGTAGATCGCTGCTACTTCGTTGAAGGCATATGCCACGTGTGCGGCGGCTGTATTGCCGTCCATCGTAGCTTTCTTAAATTTCGCCATCGTTCTTAACTCCTTGTATGACATATTTTTAATAAATACTCTATTTTGGAGCATTGGAAATGAATGCAGGCTTTCTGTCAAGCAGAGCTTTGAGCTTGGGCAGTACTTAGTGAGCAGTGATCCGTGAACAGATTAGTTAATAGTGAAGAGTCAATAGTGAATAGGAGTTAAGCGTGGAACTGGGATGGCTTTGCATAAACGAGGATTGTCAGGATTTGAGGATTAAGTGATAGATGACAATGTCCATATCGTCCATCCCATCCATGTAGTCATTGCATCCATAGCGTCTATCGTGCAGGGCTGTGGTCATCCAGCTTCGCACCTACAGTCTGCTCACTGTTCACTATTCCCTGATCACTTTATTGCATTTTCTGATTGACAAAAAAAGCCTGCTCTCAAATCTGTCGCTAACGATGTGTTCCGGAATGGCTCAGCGGTAGAGCGGGTGGCTGTTAACCACTAAGTCGGGGGTTCGAATCCCTCTTCCGGAGCCATTTTTTTTGCCCTCGATTTTTAAACCCCAAAAAAGAACCGAAGCCTGAGCTCAGACTTCGGTTCTTTTTTTTATATAAGGCTTAATCAGTTCTGTTTCAGCACCCTCACCCGGCTTTCCTGTCCGGGAGCAAAGGCTCTGATAAAATATACACCGGTAGTGGCTTCATCACCCGAAGCATCACGGCCATCCCAGGTGTAGGAACTCTCTCCGGGGGCAAGGTTGAGCTCTTCTTCCCGGATCAGCTGACCTCGCAGGTTATAGACCTGCAAACTGAGCATTTGATCCTTCTCGGAGGAGAAGCTGAGCGTCAGATTGGCAGAGAAGGGGTTGGGATAGGCAGAGTTAATCACAAACTGTGGCACCGGCACCTGCAGAGGATCGTCCGCAGAAGTGGGGTTCCAGATGCGATTTACAAATTCCGGATGGTCCACAAAGGGATTACGGTTGTTCTGATACTGATAGACAGCCTGATTGCGATTGATCTCGGAATTATCCACCGGATCTTCCTGGTGCCAGGCAATCAGGATGGGAAGCATATTCACTCCACCCTGGATCAGAGGATCGTTGTAGCGCACATAGAAATACATCAGAGCCCGGGCCACATTGCCCTTGGATTGGGGAGCAGGTTCCCAGACGGTATGTCCGTAGCCGTCATCTCCCCTATAGCTTTGCCAGGGTTCATTGGAATAAAAGATGTCTGCAGTGGAGTGATTTGCCACATTAGCCAGAGGCAGATTACCCCGTGCGCTGTTGGCCTGCATACGAGTGGGGAAAAGATGATGGACATCGGCTTTCTTGACGCTGCTCTGAGTGCTGGAAAACCAGCTCTGAGCATAGGTGTGCTCGGTATTGGGATCGCTGGATCCATTGTAAGAGCCCGATATGGAATACACATGCCCGGTGTAGATGCAACGAACCGTGCCGTTGACGTTATCCGCCGTTTGAAACATAAAGAGTTTGGCGTTGTCATAGCTCGAATTGGTATTGGTAGAGATCAGGGTTCTGAGCCCGTTCTTCAGGGCATCACCATAAAGAGTCATAACGTTATCATAGTAGCCCGCCCAGATCAGGACGGGAAGCAGCAACAGCAGTAAGGCAGTATATGTGGTCTTTTTCATCATAATATCCTAGACAATCTTTTGTGAGTGCTAAGTTTATTTCTCTGGAGCTATTGTCAAGCCTCAATCCGCTACGCACGTCCAATCAAGGATCACACAGACTTTGGCAGGATTAGATCAGGCAACTCTGAAGAGGTTTTGGCACCCATATAGAATAACTCAATGCAGAGCAGATTATACCGCATACAGCCCATTAGCAACTGCCAGCACCAGTGCTTGCTTCAGCAAGAATACCCGAACTCGTTGAAACTCTATCTGGCAAGCCCGTATTTATCGAGGATGGCTTTCAGTTCACCACTGGTGATCATGTCCTGCAAAGCCCGGTTAAACTTGTCAAAATGACGGGATTTTTTGCGGAAAACCAGCCCATATTGCTCATTGGTCATGTGTTCATAGGCAATAGTGATGGGATGGATAGCGGAGTACTGTCTGGCAGGTGCATCATCCAGAACCACAAAATCCACCCGCCCATCCAGAAGAGCTGTGATAGCCTCAGCATTGGAGCGATATTCATAGAGGTTCTTCTCCGGCATCAGCCCTGCTTGTATCAGTTTTTCTTCCACAAGCTGCATGCCTGTGGTGGAATTCAGGGTACCAATCTTGTAAACAGCCAGATTCTCCAGACTATCTATTGCGATAGGATTATCACTTCTTCTCACGAAGGCCTGTCCCGCTTGATAATATGGAACTGTAAACTGCGCTATGGCAGCTCGCTGATCTGTAATCGTCATAGCAGAAGCAATAAAATCTATCTCACGATTCTGCAGAGCTGGAAGTAGCTGCTCAAAATTGATATTGAGAACTTCGATCTCATAGCCTGTCTTCTCGCCAAGAGCTTTGACCAGATCGATATCGACCCCAAAAAACTCCGCCTCCTGCCTATAGGAAAAAGGCGGATAATCCACATTAGTCCCCACCTTCAGCTTGGGCTTACCACCCAGCCGACAGGACACTTGAGTCAGGCTCACACATAGAATGACACCAAGGATACACAAAAAAGCTAACCTTAGTTTCATGTTGGCTCCCGCTACTTACTTTGATCTATGTGAATGGTTTATTTGTTGCGCTTAGGTGTCAAGCCCATAAACATGAAAATTCAAGCCTGCACCATGGCAGGAAGCACATTTTGTTGACTATCTTCTACAGTAGTGAATCAAATCCAGAGGTTGCGCTGGAGATATTCATGCTGCTCATCAGGCAGAATGCTGGCATCCAGGCCGTAGCTAAGCAGCTCTCTTTGCAGGTAGGTCAGGACCGGTCTTTCTGTGTGAAAATGACCCGCGTCGATCAGAGGAATCGGACTCTCCAGCAAGCTATGATAACCCAGATCCCCGGTGATCAAAATATCGGCTTTTTGGGCAGCCATGGATATCACGGAAGCTCCTGAGCCTCCACAGATGGCAATTTTCTCCGGAACACTTTGCTCGGTTCTGGCTGCCAACCAAAGCCTCAGCCGGGGGATATTGAGCTTGTTTTTACAGTGCTCTGCAAGTTCACGAAGCTTCAGTTCCTGATCATTCTTGCAGATCAGTCCCAAACCCAAAGCCGGATCTGTATCCTGCACCGCGAAATGAGTAATGTATGGCTGTTCATAAGGATGAGAGCGGCTAATGGCAGCCAGGACAGCCGGCAGGGCAGTGCTATGAACCTGCATTTCCAGCTTTTCTTGCCGAATGTGGTTTTCTATGCCTCTGATCCCGGTTTTCAGATTGGCGGCCTCCATGGGGCGATAGGTGCCTTGAAAAGCCAGCCTGGCACTACAGCGGTCAAAGTGCCCCACCACTCCGCCCCCGGCAGCAAAGGCAGCTTCCCGCACCCGATCTATCTCCTCTATGGGAACCGAAACCTGCACCATGTATTGCTGATTACCGGTCTCGGGTGAAAGTATCTCCAAAACCTGGAATTGAAGCGCTTCTGCCAGAGCATGATTGACGCTGTACCTGGCTGTATCCAGATTTGTATGCAGCGCTACCAGAGCTATATTCTTCCGAATCAGTTCCAAGACCAGAGGATCATTGAGCCGTTTGACCCCTCTCAACCAGATCGGATGATGAGTCAGGATCAAATCTGCTTCCAGTTCAATGGCTTTATTGAGGGTATTTGCCGTGAAATCCAGCGAAATCAGCACCTTCTTTACCGGTGCATCCCTCTCCCCTACCAAAAGACCAACGTTATCCCAGCTCAAAGCCAGCCCCAGTGGCGCAATACGCTCAAAACGATCCATTAAATCAGCTAATCTCACGATAATCCTCCTGATTTTGAAGATAAGATAAGGCAATCCCGGCTGAAGCCAAACTCAGCTATGAATGGGCATTACCAAAGATAGGGGATTGTTTCATACAGAATCAAATCAGCTCATGCCCCCTTGCTCTCTCTAAGAGGATACGCCTTTCAAACCCGCCTCATACCCGTAAGACACGCATTAAGAAACATGGATATCACATACGTGTCACATGCGTGTCTCATGCGTGTCGTGGTGACGTGGTATTGGTCTGCCAAACTCCGATTTGGCAGAAACGTTCAGAAAGTGATCAGAGCTGCGCTGCTGAGCCGATTTGGTCTGCCCAAAGCAGCGGAGCAACGCAGTACTTGTCACTCGTCGCTTCCTAAAAGCGACAGGATGTCGCTTCCACTATCTGTTCACTGATCACTGTTCACCTCCAAGTCACTCCCAAAAAGCAAGAAGGCAGTGACAATCCATTGCCACTGCCTTCTTCTAGCTTCTAACTTCTAACTTCTAACTTCTAAGAGTTAGTCCCTCATCAGTTCTGCGGCTCTGGTCTTATCGGCCATGAGGCTGAAGCTATCCAGAATGCGGTATTTATTCTGAGGATCGGTGCAACCGGGATAGATGGTTTCCAGGACTTGCAGGCGATCGACCGTGAAGCTGAAGGAATCCAAAATGCGAATCATCTGATCAACACTGTAGCTATAGGCTTCGGTGGCAGTGCGAACGATGAGAAGCTTATTACGACGATAGGGCTCTGCCTGTATGGTTTGCAGTAAAGTACTGAATTCCTCGGTCATGATGGGGTAACGTTCGGGGACGGGTCTGGGACGTTCAATCAAGCGGCTGACAGGCTGTCCATCCTGGTTTGGATCCAGCAGAGCTTCAACGTCTGGACTTCCTTCGGTCTTCCTGACGCTGAGTTCGGTATCCTGCGGAATCAGCTCCAGAAGGGCATAGGCTTCTTGCAGAAGAAGGGTTACATCGGCAGATTGAGCGCGATTGAGCTCCGGGTAGATGATCTGTTCGATACGTTTCAGGCGTGCAACGGCCTGTTCCAGAATGGCTCCGGTGCTGATCTTGGCACCGTTTTCCGCCACGGGTAGGGGGGCTGGGATTTCATCCGTTGCCAGCACGAAAGAGAATGCTCCCAAAAGTAAGAGCAGGCAGATTGATCTTTTCATGACATATCTCCTTATAGTAATTTTCCTTTTCGGACAAGCCTGAGGCTTAGCCTCTTTTTGACAAGCAAAAAGTACCCCGGAGCTTTGACTGGCAGATATCCATTGGCTCCAAGCCAAATTTACGGCCAGCCCCTTACCGGCATTAGTGCCCATCTTTGCACGATTAGGGATTGACAAAATTGACTGTTTGAATATCAGTGATATCAGAAGAAAAATAAAATAAACTGGAGATATGAATGGAATCTGAGATTCA
>JAZHDE010000190.1:0-3374 GCA_036584515.1 Candidatus Cloacimonadota bacterium
GGGATCTGGCTCTGATGAATGAGCTGCTGACTCCGGAGACAATGCCCTGGCTGCACTATGTCTGCACCAAAGAAGCTCATTCCAAATTCTCTGCCAAACTTTTCCCCAAGCATAAAGTACAAAGAGATTTCATCGCAGCAGTCCATTCTGCCCTTGATCATGCGATTTATCCGCTCTACAAGCTCGAGAGCCCATACGAATTGAAGATCGAGTTCCATTCCACTGCCATGACGGATCAAGCCTGCCTGATGCCATATGTGAAGAGACTTGATGGCAGAACAGTCACATATACAGATACAGATTACAGCGTGGTCTTTGAAGCTGTGATGGCACTGGTTACCCTGGCTTCCACGGCAACTATCTAAAAGGGCGTCCGAAGCCACTCGTTTGCAAAGACAGCCTATCTGCTTATTATGTCTTCAGATTGAGTATGATATAGGAGCAGATAAGCATGATTATATATATGAGTGAAGACAAACTAAAACTACTGGAATCAGCTGAGCCCACAGTTTTAGTCTTTTATGCACAGTGGTGTAAGCCATGTAGCAGTTATCATCCTGTCCTAGAACAAGTTTCTGCTAAGTTTCCATCTGTTCAAGTGATTAAGGTGGATGTGGATGAAATCCCCTTGCTGGCAGATCAATACGATATTAAGAGTGTCCCCAGTACATTGTTCTTCAAAGCCGGAGAGATGAAAGAGATGCTGGTGGGTGTCCTCACAGAGCCCATCCTCAGCACGAAGTTGAGTCAATTAGTTCAATAAGCTTATAGAGAATCAAGGCACTGCGACATATGATCGCAGTGCCTTTTGTTTTGTGGATAAATCTTTAGTTTCCGCGTCCTATGCTATAGTATTCGAATCCTAGTTCCCGTAACTGTTTGGGATCGTATTGGTTTCTGCCATCGAATATCACTGGGAGGGCAAGCAATGATTTCATCCTTTCAAAATCAGGATAGCGGAACTGGTGCCACTCTGTGATCAGCAGCATGCCGTGAGCTGCTTCCAGAGAGTCATATTCGTTTTCACAATATACAACTGATGAGCTTTCTGGCAGTATCTTCCTGGATTCTTGCATGGCAACCGGATCATAGAGACGAAGCTTGGCTCCCAGAGCAAGTAATTCCTTCATGATAACCACTGAAGGAGCTTCCCGCATATCATCCGTTTGGGGTTTGAATGCCAGACCCCAGATAGCAAAAGTCTTACCGGAAAGGCTCTTCCCAAAGCGGGAAATCAGCTTATCGACGAGTATTCTCTTCTGTTCGAAGTTCACTTGCTCTACTGCCGTTAAGACCTTGGCATCCAAAGAGTTCTTCTTTGCCATGTGAATTAATGCTTTAACATCTTTTGGAAAGCAGGAACCACCATAACCGACGCCTGGGTAGATAAACTTGTAGCCTATCCTGCTATCGCTTCCTATTCCGTTGCGAACCTCTGCCACATCTGCGCCAAGTACATCGCACAATCTGGATATCTCGTTCATGAAAGATATCTTAGTAGCCAGCATAGCATTGGCAGCATATTTGGTCATCTCAGCAGACTTTATGGACATAATAATCACCCGATTCGTGGTACGATTGAAGGGAGCATAGAGTTCCCGCATCAGGTCGGCAACCTCTTGTTTATCAGTTCCCACAATCACTCTATCCGGTTTCATAAAGTCATCTAAAGCAGCTCCTTCTTTCAGGAATTCCGGATTGGATACTACGTCGAAGCCGCACTCCATACCACGCATTCTGAGGATATCACCAACAGTCCTTTTCACCAAATCTGCTGTTCCTACCGGCACTGTGGACTTATTGACTATGATTCTGTATCCATCCATTGCTTCGGCTATTCCCGCAGCTACTTGAAGCACATACTGCAGATCGGCTGAGCCATCTTCGCCGGGAGGGGTTCCCACTGCAATAAAAAGCATCAGGGAGTTCTTAACAGCTGTTTTCAGATCCTGGGTGAAGCTAAGCCTTCCTTCCTGGTGGTTTCTGCGCACCATCTCTTCCAGCCCGGGCTCCCAGATCGGTATCTTACCATTGTTTAGCATATTGATCTTGGCTGCATCATTGTCCACGCAGACCACATTATTTCCCATTTCAGCAAAGCAGGTTCCTGTTACCAAGCCCACATATCCCGTGCCAATCACAGCAAGTTTCATGCTACACCTCTATTTGTTCCTAAAATACTTGATCGTTTCAGCAATACCAGAAGCCAGGTTATAGGATGGTGTCCAACCCAGATACTTGGTAGCCTTATCGTAATTGAGCAGGCTGTTTCTAAGATCGCCCAGCCTGGCAAGAGCATAGTTGGGCTTTATGGAGACACCTAGTTGCCTGCAAATCTCATCGTATAAAGCTTGAGTGGAAGTTTGGAGGCAAGTGCCGATGTTAAAGGCTTCTCCGCTTCCCATCTCCAAAGCTGCCAGGTTGGCTCTGACCACATCCTGTACGAAGACGTAATCACGAATCATTCCCTCGGGTTGATCCTCGTAACGATTAATGGTGGGAGTTTCTCCGTTGAGGAGTTTCTCGATGAAGATAGATACGACTCCGGCTTCGCCATGGGAGACTTGGCGGGGACCGTAAACATTTGCATATCGCAGAACAGTGTAATCCAAGCCGTATTGGTGTTTGTAAAAATGGAGGTAGATCTCCCCCACCATCTTATTGATGGCATAGACCGAGAGCGGCACCGGGAGGTAGTCTTCTGTGGTGGGGTACTCCTCTGCTTCGCCGTAGAGGGCACCACCGCTGGAGATAAATACAACTTTCCTGACTCCGCTACCAACTGCAGCTTGCAGCAGGTTAATGAAACCCATTACATTGGTGTTTGCATCAAATAGTGGGTCTCTAACGGACACGGGAACGCTGGCCTGAGCAGCGTGGTGGCATATTACGTCCGGCTTCTCCGAAGCTAGAATATAAGGCAGTTCCGATGAGCAGATATCAAGCTCATAGAATCTCGCTGCTGGATTGACGTTGTGTCTGTAACCGGTACTCAGGTTATCGATTATGATCACTTGATGACCTGCTGCCAGAAAGGCATCAGCCACATTTGAGCCGATGAAGCCGGCTCCACCTGTTACCACAATTCTCATGCTTCACTCTCCACTATCTTGTAATCTCCCAGTATACGAAGCTGATCCGCACGAACTTTAACACGGACAGCTTGCCTCAGAATATCTATCTGAAGCTGTACTTCTTCTAGTTTAGTGTGGCTTTCCACCACACCTCTAACGCCTTTGAGCGGCCCCTTGATGACCAATACCTCCAAGCCCTTATCCAGCCATAAGGCTTCTTTGAACTCCAGTTTCTTCTGCTTGCTGAGATAGATGCTGGAAAGCTCAGAAAGCAAGGCTGATTGATTCTTGACCTTGATT
>JAZHDE010000191.1:0-3343 GCA_036584515.1 Candidatus Cloacimonadota bacterium
GCCCTTGTTGGATACGACTGGTTCAAAGCCCAAACTGGTCAGTTCTGCCAATAGATAATCCCGTGCTTTGGCAGTGAAGCCGGAGGGACTGGGGATGCGGCAGAGATTTAAGATCTGCGAAATGCTGTATTCGGTGTAGTTCATGATAACTCCTTGAACAATGCTAATACTCTTTGTGAGTGAAGATTCTGAGAGTGCTGGAATTTGTCAATCCTTTAGGGCTGGGAAGGCTACAGAATATATGCGCAGATGACCGCCAGAGGAGCGACAGCAAAGCAGCATGAACTATTCACCATTAGCCATTCACTCTTAACTCTCTCCCCCCCTTTCCCTCTGTTTTAACTAAAGAAAGCTGCCCTCTTTTCAATTGACAGTTTGAGCGCTTCAGCAGAGTATGCAAAAATAGTGATTTAGTAGTAAAGGAGTCTCTTATGAAACAGATCACAATCTACATAGTTCTGATATTTATGGCTTTAGCACCCGTCTTGCAGGCGGAGCAGAGCCAGATTCCCATTTATGGGATAGATAACGGCACAGCTCGTGGGATGACCAATTCCGAGCTCGAGACTCCCGGAGCGATCAGCACAAACGCTCCCGCCTATTCGGGTGAAGCACCCGCTCTGCATCACAGAACCTGGAAGATGAGACCCCCGGTCCGCACCGAAGAGCAGTTTGAAGCTATCCTCCCTGCCAGAAGTCAATTTGGCCTGCAGTTTGATGATCTGTCCAATAGCATCGGGCTCTATAGCTCTTTGGGAAGCTTTTCAGCAAACCTACTAGATGCCTTGGAACGCTGTCCCCTGTGGTTACGTGCCGAGCTGCAAAATACTCTCCTGCAGCTCACTGATGAGAAACGCGAGCTCTACTCCTCTCTCATTCTGAACACAGTTGATCCCTATATCGACGAGCTCGCCTTTGCCATTGCCCACAGTTCTCCGCAATACCTGAATTCTGATCTGGCCAGCCCTGAACTCTTCACCGAAAACGCCGCCTATATCTATTCTATAGACCAGAACCTGCCCTATGTGCAGGTGCTGGATTATGGCAATCATAACAGCGACCCAAATTACTACAGCACCACCCGCTACAAGCGCCTGAACGCCGAGGGCGTGCTGGAAGAGATCGAAGTGCCCTTCGAGATCTATTATTGGTACATAGTGCATCCCAAGCTCACCGATGAGATCGCTGCCTATATCGATCCGACAATCGTGGAAAACAACAATAATCACAACAACAATATCACCGCTCCTCCCACGGGAGTATTCTGGAGAAGCTGGCTCTACAGCGTTCAGGAAGGCGATTATCCCGTGCTGGCAGATACTCTGAACCAATGCCAGACTCTATTCAACCGCAATGGCAGCACCGGAGATGCCATCCGCACCATCCAATGGTGGATAAACCAGACCATGAGCTTCACCTCCAATGCCGAACGTCCCCACCAACCGGTGCGGATCTATCGCAAACACATGGGACGCTGTGGGGAGTATCAGGATTACACGGCTGCTGTGGCGCGTCTGGGTCTGATCCCCTGCACCGGGATTCTCTCCGTATCCACCGATCACGTCTGGAACGAATTTTGGGAAAGCAACTGGGTGCAATGGGAACCGGTCAATGGCTACATAGATAATCCTTTGGTCTATGAAAATGGCTGGGGCAAGGTCTTTGGCAGCGTCTTTGAATGCCGTTCCGATGGCTACTTCAGTTCTGTTACCGAGCGCTATTCAGAAGGGAATTGCACGATCCGCATCCGGGTCGTGGATAACCAATCCAGGCCAGTGGATGGTGCCAGGGTGATACTGGCAATTCTGGAGACTACCCCCAGAGTGGATATGATCGGCTTTACGGATAACGATGGCTGGGTGGCCTTCTCTGTGGGCGAAAACCGGGACTACCGTGCCCGCTGCGAGACCTCCTGGGGCATCTATCCCGCTATCGCAGGCACCTATGCTGCCTTGACTCCCGCCTCTGTGGACGGGGAAATCTACGACTACCTTTTCACCATCGATCAGATCATGCCTCAGCCGGCTTTCACGCAGACAGAGCCTCCAGCTGACCCATTCGAAGACTATCACATGGCAATAACCTACAGTTCTCCTGCATATTACATCAGCGGAAGAGTGACTTGGGACGATATCTCCTCGCTGGGAGTTTACCCCAATTTCCTCTATGAAGTGGAGATCCCCGGTGCTGCCGCGGCCTTCACACTCGATGCGGACAATCTACTCTTTCTGCAGTATGACAACATGGCCTCGATCTTTGATGATGGCGTGCCTCAAAGCTCCGGCACCTGCAGCTTCACCATTCCGGATAACACCGGCCTGTGGTACACCCTGCTGGATGGCAGCCACCTAAGCAGCAATGCCAGCCTCGTGAGCGGGACTTTGGAATACCTGGGAGCAGTGGCAAATGAGGATGAGGGGCTAGTGCCGACTATCGGCTTGAATCTGGCTTGCTATCCCAATCCCTTCCGGGAAAGCACCACTATCAAATTCAGCTTGGATCAGGCTCAGAACGCTGATTTGGCTGTGTATAACCTGCGCGGACAATTGATCTGCAATCTTCAGAGCGGAGAGACCCGCGCTGGAGAGCAGGAACTAAGCTGGGATGGCACCGATCTGCAGGGCAGAAGAGTGGCTCCGGGATTGTATTTTCTGCGTTTGAGCACTGGCGGAGAAAGCCTGAGCCGGAAGCTTATAGTGATGGATTGAGGAGTTTTAGGAGATCACTTCCTGAATACCCAACAAGAATATCTTGATCATCCCTTTTTTCTGGAGATCCAAGCCGGAGTTCTTTAGCTCCTCCAGAGCAAATAGAATCTCCTCTTTTTCTGCCACGCCCATTATTACGCTTCCATAGCCCTGCCGAATATCGGGAGAATCTTTGAAAGAGGCAAAGAGAGGAATGTCATAGAGCATTTTCTGCCCCAGAGTTTCGCCTGCCAGGACGATGGTGTCCTCAATTCCCGCCTCAGAAAGGGCAAGAATGACATCGTCCAGATATTTGTCGCTATATAAATGCAGAATCATGTACATAATATTACCTCTGTCAATCCTTTAACCTCAGTTCCCCCGCTTTGTTCAAGCCATACTTGACCAGCACCGGACCGATCAGCATGATCAGGAAGGTTGAGGCAGTCATCACGCTGATAACTTGCGTAGCTTGAGAGCTTAAATTCATATCGTTTAATATCTTGGCTGCTCCCAAGCTGAGCCCGATAGCCACTCCGGCTTGAGATAGCAGTGTATAGCCCAGATACCTGCGGACACTGGCACTTGATCCCGCAAGCTGAGCTCCCCAATATGCTCCCCCAAATTTACCCAAAGATCTGAAGACAATGTAGACC
>JAZHDE010000192.1:0-17255 GCA_036584515.1 Candidatus Cloacimonadota bacterium
GAGCAAAGTGCTCGGGAAGACTGGGCGAACACTCGGCGAAGACTCCGGGAGGAATAGGTGAGGAAGGAGTGAGGCGACGTGGGTCTTTCGCTATATACGGAGGTTAATACCACCGCCTGCAATCCGAAAACCCTATGAATCGGGTTGGATGCTCTGCTTGAGTGATACCGTGGTGCTCTATTAATAGACTTTCTGGATTCCGGGCAATTCTGCCCCAGAGGGGACCCCGGAACCACTCCAAAGCGGAACAAAGTGAAGCTTTGGGTTGAATTGGCAGACCAAACAAGTGGCAGACCAGTTATGAGTAGGCGCTACGGCGACCGCCTCTACACTGAGGGCGCTACGGTGACCGCCCCTACTGAATCCTTCGTACTATCCGAAAGCCCAGATCGTCTTTCTTGCTTGTGGGGTTGGAAGAATCCCGATGGTGTACCGCCAGGAGATTGTATCCTGGAGTCCAGCTTCCGCCCCTATGGACTCGATTGCTACCCGTAGCTGCCCCGGTGGGGTTGTTCTGATCTTCTTCCGGATACTCTCCAAACAGATCCCAGAGCCATTCGGATACATTGCCAGACATATCCCTGAGACCGATCTCATTACCCAGCTTGGTGCCTACATAATGGCTCCTTTTGGCAGCATTAGCCCCATACCATGCGACTCTGTCCAAAACGTTTGAGCCACTGTATGTATAACCATGGCTCTGAGATCCACCCCGTGCCGCAAACTCCCATTCCATCTCTGTGGGCAGACGGTAACCGGATCTGCCCCAATCACAATTGATATTGCTCTGATTGGCAGCCAAGTCTTTCCAACCTGCTGGCCAATTGGATGGATCCGAGCCCAGGTTTCCGTAACTATAGACCGGTTCAAAGCCTTCCAGCAAGCTTCTGCGGTTACAATATTCGATGGCATCAAACCAGCTAACATTGTAGACTGGATAAGAACCACCTTCTCCGACCCCGGAGGCGGGATTTGTGCCCATCACTGCCTGATACTCACCTTGGGTGATCTCATGACGGGAGCATTGAAAACTGCTCAGAGTGACATTGGAGATTCCATTATTGAAAACACCACCCGGCACCACTGAAAGGATCAAGTCTGCAGGATGGAAATAGGCTGCATACACTATCTTACTGCGCTTCATATTAAGCTTGGTAGCAGCGGCTTTAACCGTCGTCCCCGGTTCCACTCTGAAAGGTTCCGTGTAGATAATGTAGCTCGTATCAAGGCTGGTCCCATCGGTATTGTAGCGGATCTCTGCTCCCGGAGTGGGACAGCTCAATACTACCGTGACCGGCAGCGTGTAATAACCTTCAGGGGGATCAAAAATGGGTTCCAACACCTGATCCTGATCTGTGCTGAGAATACCGCAGGAACTGGCCATAACTGCCAGTACAATCATGATAAAAAATCCAAAACGTCTATACATCGCTCTCTCCCATTATACTGCCAGGCTCGCTCAAGAATGCCTCCAAAAGCTCCACCGCCACTGCTATGCAATGTGGACAATTATCGTCAAAAAGTCCCCGTTCTCTGGCCAACTCTCTTTGGGCTGGATTGCTGGGATCCAAGCCCAGGATATCCTTACAATCAGTTTTACCAAGCCTCTGCTTCCAGGCAGCCAAAAAGCTCAAAGTAAGCCTTTCCGTATCTTGTTTTGCCAGGGGATCATAGCTGCTATAGCCTCGGGCCAGACCCAACACCATTAAAGCACCGGTGAGAGCGCCACAAGTAGCTCCCATCCGCATACCACCTCCAAAACAAGCTGAGATCCTTTTCATCTGAGCCGGGTCCATCCCCAGTTCAGAGGCAAAAACCGAAGCCACGGATTGTGCGCAATTCATTCCCTCTGAGAATGTTGCAAGTGCCTTGTTTTGTCGAACGGAATACATCAGAGCTCCCAATAATTCAATTGCATATCACAAAGCAAAGCTGCACGGCTTTTGTCAAGCTCCAATCCTGTAACTATTGTTCCACATGTTCCAAAGAGACTCATCAATAAATCCATTGACGCCCCGATGGCTTCCGATTAGCTTGTAAAGCAGAAATACTAACGAGGTAAGATCATGAAAAAGCTTTTATTGGCACTATTACTTAGCTCTTTCTCGCTTTTCATTTTTGCTCAAAGCGAAACTATTTTAAACGAGACTTTCGAGGGTGCTTTCCCCTCCGGGTTATGGAATCTTTCCGGTAATCCCACTTGGGATGATGAAAACTATCGCAGCAACAGTGGAAATTGGGCAGCTTGGTGTGCAGGCAGCTCAATGAGTCCCTCCGATGAAGAGTATGCAGATGAGATGAGAGCAGAGATGACCTATGGCCCCTTCTCTCTGGAGGGAACCAGAAATGCCCAGCTCCATTTTGCCTCCAAGGTCAGCTCCGAAGGTAGCTACGATTACTTTAAGGTGATCGTTAAATACCGCTCTGGCAGAGGCTGGAGTGAGCAGGAAATCCACAGTCAGGACGGCACAAATCACAATAACTGGCAGAATTTTGAGTATTCTCTGAACGATTTTGTTGGAAACGACGAAGTGAAGATCTCCTTTGTCTTCAATACAGACGGATCAAACTGCGAATATGAAGGTGCCTGGGTAGATGATGTAGTCATCACCAAAAACAATCCCACGGGCTCCAGAGACTCTGTTTACCAATTGGATTTCACCACCTCCGAGATCAGTCTGTCCCGAAACCTCAATAACTCTACTGATGCCAATTGGTTCCGCTTCCGGGGCAATCCTGATACCACCTATTATATTTATAGTTCCGGCAGTCTGGATACCAAGGGTTATATCTACGAAGACAATGGCAGCACAGAGCTCTTCAACGATGACGATGGCGGAGATGGCACCAATTTCAGCCTCACTTTCACACCCTCCCGCTCAGCTCACTACAAGCTCAAGGTGGAAGGCTATAATGGAGCCACGGGCAGCTATACTCTGAATTACAGAAAAAGCAGCGGTTCATCCAGGTCCACAAACCTGCAGATCACCAGAAGCACCCAAAGTATCGGCAACAGCCTCAGCCATGGCAGCGATGAAAACTGGTACAATTTCCAGGCTGAATCCGGAAAGACCTATGTCTTCTATACTGAAGGTTCGCTGGACACAAAGGGCTACATCTACGATGGCGATAGCCAGCTTATGGAAAACGATGATGACGGAGACGGCACCAATTTCCGGCTCGAATTTTTGCCATCCACCTCAGGAAACTACAGACTCAAAGTGATCGGCTACAACGGCAATACCGGCTCATACTCGCTCCATTACAGCTACCAAAGCATAGACGTTGATGATTATGAGCCCAACAATAGCAGCAGCCAATACACCGATCTGGAGCCCAGAAACGGGAATCGAAGCATGGAAATGTCCCTCCACACAAGTGATGAGGATTGGTTCAGATTCCGTGGAACAGCCGGAACCACCTATAATTTCTACTCCACCGGAGATATTGACACCCGAATCTATCTCTATGAAAACAATGGCAGCACCCTGATTTCCGATAATGACGACGGGGGCGAGGTAAACAATTTCAGCCTCAGCTTCACTCCCACCCGCACTGCCTACTACAAGATTAAAATCGAAGGATACTCCGGCGCAACCGGAACTTATCACTTGAATTACAACAAAGACTAAGCAGAATTGATGTTTCTTTCAGATTCAGCGGCCTCTCCGGAGGTCGCTTTTTTTACGCTCGGGGCAGGAGATTGTATTTGACAAAAGCACTCCAATCACAGATACGGGTAACAGAGAAAATATAAAGAAACACAAGGAGTTACAATGTCTAAGATGCCATACGCCGAACCTTGGCGCATCAAGATGGTCGAAGCCGTGAAAATGCTGAGCCGGGAAGAACGCATCGAGAAGATCGAAAAAGCGGAATACAATCTCTTCAATCTCGCTGCTGAAGACGTCTTCATCGACTTGCTTACCGATTCGGGAACCGGTGCCATGAGCGACAAGCAATGGTCTGCTCTGATGCTCGGAGACGAGAGTTATGCCGGATCCAAAAGCTTCCTCAAGATGAAAAGCACCATAGAAGAGCTTCTGGGCTTTCCCTATGTGATGCCCACTCACCAAGGCAGAGCAGCGGAAAACGTGCTCTTCTCCGCTCTTATCAAAGAGGGAGACGTAATCCCCGGAAATACCCATTTCGACACCACCAAAGGCCATATTGAGTTCCGTAGAGCCAAAGCTGTGGATTGCACGGTCGACGAAGCTTTCGACAGTACTTTGATCCGACCTTTCAAGGGAAATATCGACCCCCAAAAGCTGGAAGAGTGTATAGCCCACTACGGCAAAGAAAAAATTCCCGTGGTGATCTTAACTGTTACCTGCAATAGCGGTGGTGGACAACCAGTCTCCATGGAAAACATCAAAGCCGTGTCGGCAATCTGCAAAAAGCACTCCATCCGGCTCTTCTTTGATTCTGCCCGTTTCGCCGAGAATGCCTATTTCATCAAAATCCGCGAAGAAGGTTATGCCGATAAATCCATCAAGGAAATCGTTAAAGAGATGTTCAGCTATGCCGATGGCATGACCATGAGTGCAAAAAAGGATGCCATCATCAATATCGGCGGCTTTATCGCCATGCGGGATCTGGAGATCCATCGTCAGTGTGCCACTTTCAACATCATGTTTGAAGGCTATATCACCTATGGCGGTATGAGTGGCAGGGATATGGAAGCCTTGGCTGCCGGATTGAGGGAAAGCACAGAATACGACTATCTGCATGCCCGTATCTCCCAAGTGGCATATCTGGGTAGCTTGATTCAAGCTCACGGCATTCCGCTGGTGGAACCCTTTGGCGGCCACGCCATCTATGTGGACGCCAAGAACTTCTTTCCGCAGATTCCGCAGACCCAATATCCTGCCCAGGTTTTGGGCGTGGAACTCTATATCGAAGCCGGTGTGAGAGGCGTGGAAATTGGCACAGTGCTTGCCGATCGTGATCCGGTTACCCGTGAGGAACGTCCGCCCAGCATGGAACTGCTTCGCCTCGCTATCCCCAGACGTGTCTATACCAATAATCACATGCAGATTGTGGCTTGGGGACTCAAGCAGATTTGGGACAGGCGCAGCACTTGCACAGGTTATAAAATCACCTACGAAGCTCCCATCATGCGGCACTTTACTGCCACATTTGAAAAAGTCTGATTTCTAAGAGAGATTAACTGTTAGCTTGAAGCCCGGTTGTTGCCGGGCTTCTTTTCATCGACCCATTCTGGAAGTGAGAGAGCCATTGAAATGTAGGAGCAGACTTATGTGTCTGCCCGAAAGCTCACGCTGTTGGTCTGCCAATCTCCGAATTGGCAGCCCAACAAGCGAAGCAGCGCAGCCCTTGTCACTCGTCACACGTCACTTGTCACTGAAAAAAGCCCTGCCTTTGGGGGCAGGGCTTTTGTGTATGTGTTGTTTAGTTTGTTACTAGTTCATTCCCTTGGCGATAGCATCACCGAGGTCGAAGATGGGCAGGTAGATCACCACAATGATGGAGCCCACCACTGCTGCCATCAGAACGATGAGCAGAGGTTGAATCAGAGACGTAAGTCTCTCAATTACTGAATCCACTTCCTTCTCATAGAAGTTGGCGGCTTTACCCAGGAGCTTGTCCATATCTCCGGTTTCTTCACCGGTGGAAAGCATTTGTAATAGCGTGGCAGGGAAGACTCCGGTGCGACGGAAGGCATTGGCAACGCCGTATCCTTCTTTCACCAGCACTCTGGCTTTACGCACAGCACCTTCCACCACAGCGTTTTGCACAACGTTTTCGGTGAGTTCAATCGTGTCCATAATCGGCACACCAGCGGCCATCAGAATGCTGAAAGTCATGGAGAATTTACTCATGATGGAGTTGTTCTCCACAGCTCCCAAGACTGGGATTCTCAGCTTGATCGTATCCATGATGTAGCGTCCTCTATCTGTTAAATACAGCAGGAAGAGGGTGATAATCGCTGCAATAAACAGCAGAACTGAGATAAAGAGATGGCCTGTGATAAAGGTACTGATATTGATTGCCAGCACAGTGGGAGCAGGAAGCTCGGCATTGAAGTTCTCATAGACCTGTTTGAACTGAGGGATAATGTAGTAGAAAATACCCCAGGTCACGAAGATCAGGAAGATCAGAATGAAGATCGGATAAACCATGGCTGATTTTACCTTTCTTTGGGTGTCTTCGATCTTTTCCAGATAATCAGAAAGCTCGGTCAACACTGTGTGCAGTGTACCGGATACTTCACCAGCTTGCACCAGAGCTACATACAGAGGGCTAAACACACCCGGATGCTGCTCCATCGCCTCGGACAGCGAGAAACCTTTACGGATATCGTCGGATATGCGGCGCAGCACTTTGGCAAACTTCTTATGACGTTCCATCTTCTCCAGGTCTGAAATGGCTTTTTCGATGGTCAGACCTGCGGAAAACATGGTGGAGAGCTGACGTGTGAAGAAGACCAGGATACGCAGGGAAACACCCGTGCGAAACTTGTATATGGTCAACATCACCTTGTCAAAGAGCGACAGCTTACCCTTGAAGGCACCCTCAGCCGCTGCTTTCACGGCTATGATGGTATTCCCTTCTTTGCCCAGCTTTTCAACTGCTGCGTCGAGGGTTTCCGCCTTGATGAAGCCTTCTACTCTGGCTCCCTTGGCGTCCTTTACTATGTACGAGAAATTTGGCATAGGCTTAACCTTTATTCCTTAATTATTATCAATCGGAGATGGTGAGCTTGATCACTTCCTTGATGGAGGTGAGGCCCTGTTTCATCTTGACCAGAGCGGCATCGTGAAGGGTTCTCATTCCGGCTTCAAGAGCGGCATCGCGGATCAGATCCTGGTTTCCACCTTCATAGATCAAGCGGCGAACTTTGGGATCCACAGTGAGAAGCTCAAAGATACCGGTACGACCGGAGTAACCTGTGTTATCGCAGTGCACACAACCTGTGCCGATCTTGAAATTGATGCCAGCAGCTTCTTCCGGAGTAATACCCGCATCGCGGATCTCTTGCTCGGTGGGCTTGTAGTCGGTTTTACAATTCTTACAAATCTTACGCATCAAGCGCTGTGCCATCACCAGAGACAGAGAGGATCCCACCAGATAGGGTTTGATACCGATATCGATCAAACGGGTGATCGTGGCAGGAGCATCATTGGCGTGCAGGGTGGAGAACACTAAGTGACCAGTGAGAGAGAACTTGATAGCGATATCAGCAGTCTCTTCGTCACGAATTTCACCGATGAGCACGATGTCCGGGTCCTGACGCAGAACTGAGCGCAGGGCAGAGCCGAAGGTGAGGCCAATCTGTTCTTTGGTTTCGATCTGGGTGATCCCTTCCAAACGGTATTCCACGGGATCTTCCACAGTGATGATATTGGTTTCGGGGTCTTCAATCTCTTTCAGGGCAGCATGCAAAGAGGTGGATTTACCGCTACCGGTGGGACCGGAAACGATGATGATGCCATAGGGACGGCGGATGATCTTGTGGAAGATCACCATGTCTTCAGGCTCAAAGCCCAGGGTGCTGAGTTTGAAACCAAATTCACCCTTATCCAGAAGACGCATCACAACCTTTTCTCCTAGCACTGTGGGTGTGATGGAAACACGAACGTCCACGCTCTTGATGGAAGTTTTGAGGGCTATGTGGCCGTCCTGAGGAAGACGACGTTCTGCTATATTGAGCTTGGACATAACTTTGATCAGAGAGATAACTCCCATGTGCATTCCGATGGGGGGCGTCATAGCCTCACGCAGGGCACCATCGACACGGAAACGAACCCGGGTGTTCTTGATCAGGGGCTCAATGTGAACGTCTGTGGCACCGGCTTTGATGGCTTCATTAATAATCAGATTCACCAGCTTGACGATGGGGGCATCGGCATCCTGAGAGGCTGAAGAGATAGTGATCTCGTTTTCTTCATCATCAATGGCCACAAAGTCGAAACCACCCACAGCGTCTTCCACCTGAGAGGTGGTGCGGATGCTCTTGTAATACTTTTCTATGGTATCCCTCAAGGCTGTATCGCCGATCAGGAGAGGCTTCACATTTTTACCCACCAGCTTCTTGATTCCATCAATGACAGTGAGGTTTTCAGGATCTGTGGTGGCAACCACAATGGCATCCGGCTCATTACGCAGAGCAATCACGTGGTTTTCGGTGGCAAACATTTCAGGAATCAGGGAGACTACGTTGATGTCCAAATCTACCAGTTCGTTCTCATTTACCAGTTCATAAGGCAATTGCAGCATCAATGCCTTGAGGAGGTTTCCCTCTTCCAGGTGTCCCAACTTGATCAGAGTCTCGCCTATCTTGAGGCCAAAATTACTTTGCTTGATCAGGGCTTCTTTTACTTGGTCCTCGGTCACGTATTTCTCGTGCACCAGAATCTCACCAAGTCTTGCAAACTCGGGGTTATACGTCATTCGGTTTTCCTCGTTTAGATTATTCTTAAAACATAGTTTCTCGGGTCTGAGAAATCGCTTGGTTCGATATAGGCTCCCTTTTTCTTTATTATTGGGATGGGAGCTGGAAAGCTCCCATCCCATATTTCTATTTGATCTTTAGAACGGAGGTTGAGGTAGCGGGTAACGCCAGACTTGGATGTCTGCATCGTCGAAACCGCCCTCGATATTGGGTATTGTAGCTGTTACTGTAACCACCAAGGATCCAGGAATCATCTGATTATAATCCGGAATACCAACTTCCACACCGTAGACTCTGATCTGTCCCACAGCGACTCCGTCGGGACCGGTCGTAAGCTTCCAAGGAGGATCCAAAGGATCGTTCCAGTGATCGCGGTCATCTTCAATCCCGGGTTCGGAACCCACGAACTCAAATTGACCGTTTGCACTACTTAGAATTACTTTCTCACCCTCCACCGGCGTTCCTTGTCCATCTTCCAGTTCACCAATGAGATGAGCCCATTTATAGGCAGGTACAGGTGTCATGTTAGTTGCGCTGACGTTTCCAAAGTTCAAGACCGAGGGTTGAGCATAGAAGTTAAATCTGGCAGGTCCTACAAAAGGCAAGACCAGAATTGCTTCTCCACTGACTATGGTTCCATCTTCTTTAATGGTTTCCACCACAATCTTGATGGAGTCATTGATATTCTCTCCATTGTATGTAAGAGTGGTAAAAGCCACACCGGGCAGTGAATCACCGTCTATACTGACGTTACCGACGAAAGCATCTGCACCCACTTGAACATTAAGATCAGCATAATCCTCATGGACGTAGAAACGTACTGCTGTTCCGCGTTCGACTGGATTGCCCCATTGATCATTTACAATCGCACCGGCAACAACTCTCCAGACACCTCCACCCATATTGGCACCTTCATTTACACTGTTGGTATCGATGAAGGGGTGCAGATAGTATGGAGATCCGGCCTGAATTACGATGTTGGGTTTAGAAGCATAGACTGTCTGAGTGCCGTCATCGCTGTACCAATAGGCTTTCACGCTAAGCACACCGGGTGTGTCCCCGGCATTGACAGAGATCTGAGCTTCTCCACCGCTTGACCATACCGTGAGGCTATCGCCAGGAGCGAAGACTGTGTTATTCAGGTTTGCACCAGCAGGTACAGATTGATTCAGGAATCTAAAGCTGACTCTTTTGGCTTCATCAACCAGGTTGCCACTGATATCTTTGAGTTGAACTCTGAGGATGGCAGAGGAGTTACCACCGGTGTTGGCCAGTGACAGAGTAATCTGCTCTTCCTGAGTCCATTGAATGGTATGCACTTCATCACTGAAGATAGTGAATATGGAAGTGGTAACTAAGGTATCGCTATTGGCAGAAGCTGTGATTGAGGCCACACCAGCTTGCAGACCGGGTGTGAACTTGGTGGTGGCCCAGCCGTTGATATCGGTATTCTGATTTGTGGTATTGGTTGTGTTGGTAAAAGCGCCCAAGTCTGTGGTGAATTTCACTCTCTGGCTGGGGCAGTAGTTACCATGCATATCGGTGAGCCGGGCTCTCATATAGATGTCGTAAGGGCTGCCGACTGAACTTGTGTCTGATTCAACGTACTCGTCGTTGATGAGCAGGTTGCCGATAAGCTGGATATTGGCAGGACGGCCGGGATTGACCACAAATGTGCGTGTGTCTGACTGAGTGCCAACCCTGGCAGATATCATCCCGGGGCCCGTTGCTGTGCCGGCATACAGTTGCACTGACGCTCGGCCGTTGACGGTTCTAACAACTACTGAATCTCCCAGAACGTTGTTCTCAGGATCAACGTAGCTGCCTTTATTGGTGGTAAAGGTTACCAGGGTATTATCTGGCACGTTCTGACCCAGTGAATTAGTCACTCTGGCTTTGAAGGCTATCTTGCCTCCGACAGTCATGCTAAAAGGTCCACTGGTCTCAACAGGAAGGTCTTCCAAGACCACACTGCCGATGGCTGGGGTAGGAAGGACCCGAACCAACACAGAAGTAGTATCGGCAGATACTATGCTATCGGTAACACTTGCATGGTAATTGCGCACGATAGCCCAAATAGTGGCTTCTCCCTGATCTCCATCATCCCAGAAGGTGGTGGTGGCAACACCGGTGCTATCCGTGGGTATATTGGTGAGCACTCTGCCCAGATTGGATTTGAATTGCACCACTTGGTTGGTGGCAGGAAATCCTTCTCCGTCTTTCACTGTAACGGCGATCTGAGAGAAAGTGATATTGTTATCGGCATAGATGGATTCCGGGCTGGCAACCACTTTGGTGATTAGTCTTATTTGATTCGGATTCGGAAGTTCAGGAAGTGGAGGAACGATTAGCGGTGGCTCTCTTCTGTCGCAGGAGCTGGACAAGCCAACCAAGAGCAACAGCAGGAGCATAATATAGGGGCTAAATGAACGGAGTTTTCTCATTGCTGCATCTCCTCTTGTTCATTTGAGTCTTCCTCATATTCGATCAAAGCGCGGGTGAGGCGTTCATCAACGATAGGAGCAGGACTGGCTTCAGTGGTAGAAACCAAGCGAGGTGTGATCTCCATGATAAGATCGGTGTTTTCTACCATCTCATAACGATGTTGGAACAACTTGCCGACGAAAGGCAGATCGCCCAGGAAAGGAAGCTTATTGGTCTTTTGGGTAATCGTGGAATTAAGCAGACCACCCACAATAATGCGTTGCTCGTTGGGAACAGTTACCCGGGTGGAGATTCTGCGGACTTTGGTGCGGGGCACATAGCCACCCACCAGATCGGTCACAGAGCTCACTTCAGGAGCGATGTTGGCAGTGATCTGTCCATCAGCATTGACGGAAGGAGTCACGCGCAGCATGATACCGACCTGTTCGCGTTCGACCTGAATCTGACGCTCGTTGTCGGTCACGACAAAGGGAACCACTTCACCGATGTGAATCTCAGCTTCGACACCGTTCAGAGCGGTAACTCTGGTATCGGTGAGCAGCTTGGCAGCATTGTTTTCCAAAAGCCAATCGATGGTGATATCAAGAGCGGTAAGCTGACGGCTGAAATGACCGATGTCTTTCAGGCCATTTATTCTTTGGAAGTATTGCTGATCCGGGAGCACACCGAGGTTGGTGGGATCACCGTGAGGCAGGTAACCGGTCTCATCACTGTAGTTGTAAGGAAGACCTGTTCCATCAGCATTGGAGGGATCTTCTGCCAGAATGGTAGTAAGGTGGTTCAATCTGGACCAATCAATACCGTATTTTTTGGCGTTGGAAAGGTGAACTTCGATCAGGCGAACCCGGATCTCTATCTGTTTTTGCGCAACGTCTATGCTTGAGATAAGCTCATTGATTTGATTGTAGGTCTCGGGGTTTCCATAGACCATCAAAGCATTCTGACCTTCCAGAGGCACGATTCTGCCACCGGCACCTTCAAGGGCACGGGCAACGATCGTGGCATCAAGATTGTTCAGATAAATAATGTTACTGCGTTCACCGGCTTCTTCATTGATGCGCTGGCGATCGCCCACGAGAAAGGTGTTTTCTCCAATTACCCGATAAGAAAGACCGACTGCACGTGCAACCAGGGACACCGCATTTTCGATGGGGACGTCTCTGATATTGATCGTGACGCGTCTTTCCTGACTCTGCTGAGAACCCTGCTGGTCTACAGCCAGAACGATATTGGTGTTGCTCAGACGGGAGAGTGCATTCAGCACAGAAGACAGGGTGGCGTCGTCTGCATTGAAGGTTACTCTGGTCGTCAAAGGAGAACTTGTCTGGGCACTAAGCGCTGCAAATGCAAAGAGCATAGTCAGCAGGAGGCTTAGAACCAGAACCTTATTAGAGCTTACCATTTTTTTCATATTAACTCCCAATTGTATATTCCTTTTAATAATTATCGAGATTGGAGAGTCCGATTGTTTCCTCTTGCTGAGGGCGTTCCGGACGGGGTTGTACACGGGTGGTATAGGATTGTCCCCCGTAGTAATATGTCATAGTACTTTCACCGATGGAGGTGATGCGACGACCTTCGATCACATCGCCCACTCTGCCACCATGAACTCTATCCTGATACTCAATGTAGGCTATCTTGTTGCCATTCTCATCTATAGCTGTCGTGGAAAGACGGAACATATTGCGCACCATCTCTTCAAACTCTGCCATGCGGTCCACCTGATCCTTGATTATATTGCCTTGGCGCAGGGGATCCCGGTTCGAATTGAACACGAACATCTTTCTATCCTGAATGGAATTCTCGATGGTCTTGATCCGGTTCAGTAGGGTATCGGATACAGACTCTTCAGTATGCACGGATTTTGCCGGCACATCCTGAGTCTTATTGTACATTGTATAGAGCTTGATAGCCATGGCAAACAGGACTATAAAGATCAGAGCTATTGCGAAATCTTTTACATATCTGTGTTGCATTTATGCCTCCTGCTTGACCTTGAAGATGGAGAGCTCCAGCGTCACCCGATAGCGGTTCGCGCCACCGGTTTCGTTGGTTCTCTGGGTGCTGGTTTGGATCGGAGAGATATCCAGAGAGTGAACCTTGATCAGGTTGTCCATGGCTTCAATATCCGAGACAAACTGACCCACCTGCACGTAGGTGGCTTCAAGCTCCAAGGTATAGGTGGTCTCTATCAAACCGGGAAGAGAGAACTTGTTGCTATCTGCGAGCCTGGTGATCGATATGGAGCGTTGATGCGCCATTTCACCGATCCGGGTCTTGAAAGCATTGATCTCATCGACGGAGAAAGATGGAGACTTGGTGAGGCTGTTATCTATGATCAGAGCAAACTGGGAAAGCTGTTCTTCCATAATTCTGGCGCTATTCAGCTTTTCCTGTGCGGTCTTGATCTGAGTGTCGTAACGACTGATCTGTTTCAGATTGGAACTGAGCATATTGGAGCTAACCGTGAAGAAGATCACTGTAAACAGGACCATCAGCAGTATGAATACTAGGTACTTCTCTTTCATCTGGTTTGACTCCTTGTATATCCGTGTTCAGCGGAATAACACTCGATCACAAATTCCAGGATCGCAGTATCTTTAACTATCTGACGGCTGATCTGTCCGGACTTGATCTGCGGAAAATCATTACTGATCTCGGGATTCCCTTTCAATCTAATAATGAAGCTATTGATCAGATCAAGCTCCTGAACATTGGAATCCACGGGGGTAATTCCGTTCAGGGTGAGGACACCGTTATTATATGAAAACTTGCTGACGGCGAGTTGATCGGTGATCTCCTGTCCCAGAGCTACCATTTTACGGGCCCAGAAGATCCGGTTGTTAAAGGTCTGTGCCAGTCTGTCCAGATCGGTGGAAGACAGATAGTCTTCATTGGTCTGGAAGGCATCAAGCTGGCTCTGGGTTTCAGCCAAGTACTTACGGCGGCTTTCCACTTTGTCCTTGAGCTGACCGTTGACGATAAACAAGCCGACTATCAGAATAATAAAGCCAATCAGGAAGGCAACAATGGAGTTTATAAAGGTCTTTTTCTCCCGTTCTGCCTGGAGCTTGACTTCACCGTACTTATTGAGGTTTACTTTAAAGTAGAAGTTATGTCCCATATCTTTCTATCCTCCCCTATTCCATCCGCATCGCCAAACCAATGGCTAAGGCGAGTTGGGGATCCTTTTTATCCTGGAATTTCTCAGGCATTTCGACGTTGATAAAGGGAACAAAGACTTCGGTAGGGATATTCACCTTTTCCTGAATGTATTCCACCAAACCCTTGAGCTTAGCGCTTCCACCCATGATGTATACCTTTCTGTAGTCGCTGTTACCAGCTTCTTTGACGTAGAAGCGGAGTGCGCGGCGAACTTCTTCGACGATGGCATCTTCAGTGCTCTTTTCGGAGATATCCAGCATGGAAATGGTCGTTACATCTCCGGCACCAGGTTTGTCGCTCAATCCCCACTCCAGCTTGTAGTTTTCTGCGTCTTCCCACTCCATCTGGCGTTTGCGCATGATGTCTCTGGTGAAGTTGTAACCACCATAGGGAATATCACGGGCAAAGAGCTTGCTTTCAGGGCCCCAGATCACCATATTGGTTCTGTGGGCACCGATATTGAGCAGTACATAAACACCATCTTCGACAAAGGCATTGAGCGCAAAGCTATTGACCACCGCCAGAGAATCAATATCCACGATATTGGGGGCCAGACCGGCAGAAACCAAAACGTTCGTATGCTCGTTCAGAATTTCTTTGGTGCTGGCTGCCAGCAGAATGTTCATGTTGTTGGTCTTTTCTTCGACGTTGATCACCTGGTAATCCAGTACCATATCACTGCCACTGATGGGGATATGTTTCTTGGCCTCAAAGAAGAGGGCGGATTCCAGCTCATCATCCGGCAGAAAGATGGTTTTAATCTGCTTGATGCTGGTGTTATCGCCACCTATTGAAGTAACCAGGTGTTTCACACTCTTGGGACTGATGTGCAGAGTCTTCAACATCTCAATCAAGACCGGAGCAAAGCGCTCGGCACGCAGATCAGAAGGAATATACTCTATCCCTTGCGGAACTGTGGGTCGGATCTCGTAATTGAGGAGTTTAAATCCATCGTGCAATTTCTTAAGGTGTACCATTTTCACGCTATGGCTACCGATATCGATACCCAGCGTTTCTTTGAACCTTACCGTTTTAGTCTTCTTCATAGTTCCTCTTTATTCTATGACATTAATTAATGCAAATCGCGGGGAGGCTTCTTGATCAACCAGCTCTCTGAAAGCATGGGAGCGTCTCCTCCCTGGAGGTTCACCTCAGGGAAGTTCAGCGGAGCTGTGGTATAAAATCTTGTATCGTAATGATAATTTTTGGCATAACCAACGCCAGAACCTGTGGCTCCGGGGTAGTTCATGGTAAACATCGGAATTCCCAGAACTGGATCGGCATAGTTCTGAACTGCTGTAGCACCAGTAAAATCAATAGGGATGTTCCAGACGCCACCCGACGGATACTCTGTATCATAAGGGCTTCTGTGTACGAAGCCACGGCGCCTCTGAGCGACTGAACCATAGAGGTTGATGTCTCCTCTTTCCATGTAAGGCGTTCGCTCCGGCCATAAGGGATTGTACCAGGGGAAATCTACATTCCCTGGCCAGGGGTTTGAAGCATTCTGAGGCCATCTCCTGCGGTGAAGATCGATATTTGTCCATAGCTGCCCGGCAGCAAAGACGGTCGGAACAGAGGGATGAGGTCTCTGATACTCAAAGGTAAAGACTCCATCTTTCTGTGGTATATCACCTTTACCCAAGGCGCACAGAGCAGCATAAATGCTAATACCGCCTTCTAAGGTGTCACTATCCGATTCACCACAGTTTGGGTGAATTCTCAAGGTGCTATCTGCGGGATCTACGTATCCGTACTTAATCAAAATACTTTTTTCGGAAACCAGCCCAACTATATCTGTACGATTGGGGGGGTTGCCATCTGGAAGATAGCCGACTACTGTATCCTTGAGGAGAATATCGCCAACCAAGTACATGGTGTCGGCAGTGGCCCAAGTCTGCTTACCAGAGAAAGTACCCTTGATCCAAAGCTCATTATGAGACCACATCGTCCTATTGTATCCTGAACCACCTCCTAAGGGCTGCCAGGTTGTATCCTGAATGGCGTAGGTGTTCCTAAACAAAGGATCGGGTAGTGGGGCGGCAGGATAAGGATTGTAAACAAAAGCATGTTCAATGTAAGGAGGTGTTTTGGTTCCGAGCCAACCGTTATAGGATGCTTCATTTACCTCCACATACACAATTTTGTTCTCGTCATAATAAGCACCACCGACTAAAATGCCATTACGGCGGATGGAGTGCATGTTCTCTGGATAATCATACTGATTATATCCCTCAGCATATCCACCCTGAAATACGTCTTCATAAGGAATCACTCCACTGGCAGATTTTACCTCCGTGGAAGTCGTCACCAGATCGTAAAACGTTGGCCAACCACCATTTATGCCACCTCCACCATTCTTAATCCAGATATCAGTATTGCTGTGCACCCGGCCGTGAATCACGTCCGGTCCCCAGAAATAAACAGGTGTGCCATTGGTGGATTCATCGGTATCGGTGAAATACATAA
The DNA here is from genome assembly GCA_036584515.1 of Candidatus Cloacimonadota bacterium. Classification (GTDB taxonomy): domain Bacteria; phylum Cloacimonadota; class Cloacimonadia; order Cloacimonadales; family Cloacimonadaceae; genus PHBP01. Next base: position 16,496 of record JAZHDE010000192.1, read on the forward strand.
ACTCTGAATAACGTTGTTTACGCAGGTAGAACTCTCCATAGCGGCGAACAATGGAATTCCTGCCATTGATAAAAGCTGAATAACCAAAACCGCTCTTGGCATTGATCAGGGATTTGATCACGAAACCTTCGGGAGTACCAATCGCGTTGATGCTGGATCCTTGTTCTTGTGACACTCCGGTGAAGAGTTTCTTCTCAATCTTGGATTGCAGCACGAAAGTCCTCTGCATATTGGAATTCTTCATTCCAATAGTGCGCACGGGGGTGTACAAAGCACCTTCCACATCACCGGCTGCTTGGAGTATCTGCTGTCCGCGCAGAGCTTCGCTGCGCAGGAAATGGAGACACTGTAATCCCTCGTAATCCCAATTGGCGGAGACCACATCACTCATAGCGAGATTGGTGAGAGTCAAGCCACTCATCACCGCCATCACCGCAAGCAGCATTGCGATGGTGATGTTTCCACGATTGCTCTTAAGCATCTTTTTCATAGTAGGCTCCTTAACTGATGTTAACATCAATTCTTACCCATAATTGTGCTGAACTTAAGCGTTTTGTAATAACCTTCACGGATTTTTACTCTGGCTTCCAAGACGACTCTTATGAGCTCGACTTCTTCTCCCGGATTGGCTTGCCAGATTCCGAACTGCAGCACTTCATACTCGTCTAATTGCCCGCGTTCCGGAAACAGATACTGCGGCGTGGGGGGTGAATAACCCTAAGCTTCTCTGAGCGGCGTCCCGTTTTGCACGTAGCGGTAG
>JAZHDE010000193.1:0-3340 GCA_036584515.1 Candidatus Cloacimonadota bacterium
TGAATTCATAGTCTGCCTTCGTTGCCTGCTCATTGACTATCCGCACTGTATCGGCAGAATCGTTCCCACCTATATAAAAGAAATAGCGCACATCGTGAGCCTTCAGTACTTTAAAGATTTCCTTGCAGTAAGCTTCATCCGGTTTGTCACGGGTGGACATCAAGGCAGAAGAAGGTGTATCAGCAATCTGCTCCAGATTGTGGGTGGTTTCCTGAGTTAGATCCACAAACTCTTCATTGATGATTCCCTGAACTCCATAAAGTGCTCCATAGACTCTGGTAACCTGAGAGAACTTTCGGGATTCGAGCGCTACACCGACCAAAGACTGGTTGATCACAGCAGTAGGTCCGCCACCCTGGGCAACCACAACTTTTCCTTCCAACTTCATAACGACTCCTTAATATGATTATCTTTTTCATAGTTTCCCACGGCTGGTTTTTCTGTCCAGAAGAAAATACTTGCGCAAATCAGCTTGGGTAAAAAGAATGTTTGAGGAGAAGATATGAGTTATATAGTCCTTGCCAGAAAGTACAGACCCCAGACCTTCGCAGAGGTTTATGCTCAGGAGCACGTTACAGACATCCTGATTAACGCCATAAACAGCAACAGGGTGAATCACGCCTATTTGTTCAATGGTCCCCGTGGAGTTGGGAAAACCTCTCTTGCCAGAATCCTGGCCAAAAGCCTGAACTGTGAGAAAGGCCCCACTGTCACGCCCTGTAATGTTTGCTCAAACTGCGTGGAAATCACATCCAGCACATCTACAGACGTAATAGAGATCGACGGAGCCTCGAACAACAGCGTGGACGACATCCGTGATTTGCAAGGCGAGCTGATGTATGCTCCCGGCCAATCCAAATACAAGATTTACATCATAGACGAAGTCCACATGCTTTCCAAGAGCGCATTCAATGCTCTGCTCAAAACTCTGGAAGAACCTCCCGAGAACGTGGTTTTTATCTTTGCCACCACAGAACCCCACAAAGTCCCACCCACTATCATATCCCGCTGTCAACGCTACGATTTCAAGCGTATCCCGGTGGATTCTATCGTGAAGAGAATCAAAGAACTAGCCGCTGAAGAACACGTAAGCATAGACAACGAATCCATCTATCTGATTGCACGCAAGGCAGACGGTGGACTCCGAGACGCCTTATCTTTGATGGATCAAGTGCTTTCTTACTGCATGAACGAAGTAACCATCGACAAAGTGAGAGAGATCTTTGGCTTGCTACCCAATTTGGTCTTCAAAGGACTCATGCTTCAGATCAGATCCAACGACAGCCAGGGCCTGATCAGAGAGCTGCATCAAGTCTTTGAGCAGGGCACCGAACTGCAGGAATTCCTGAACAACTTCATGGATTTCTTACGGATCGTTCTGCTCAGGCAGGTCGGTATCTCCCCTTCGGAGATCAGCCAGGATGAGTACCCAATCTATGACGAAGTCTCCAAGCTCTTCACCCGCTCCGAGTTGCTCTATATCATCAGTGCTCTGATGCAATGTAAGCAGGATATCCGCAGCAGCACCAATCCACAATTGATTATGGAAGTGGTAATGATCAAGCTGAGCCGGATGGATGAAATGAACGAAATCGCCCAAATTATCTCCAAGCTAGACAGCTTAAAGGTTTCAGCTTCTGCTCCTCAGATCAATCCTGCTCCCATCAGAAACAATCTCGAGCCCACAGTTAAGCCATTGTACCACAAGCCTGTTGAGCCTCAGAGGGAGGAGCTTCCTCCCGATCCAGAACCTCAGACCGAAAGCTTGGAATTCAACGAGGCCAATCTGAAGCAAGTATGGCCCAGATTGATCGCAAAGGTAAAGAAAGCAGGAAGCAACAGCGTCTCCATCTCCCTCAGCCAGGCAGAAATTGTGGAAGTGAAAGAGAACAGCCTGAAACTCCTGATCAGCGGTGGTCTCACCTTCTTCACTCCCCTGAAAAAGAACAAAGAACTTGTGGAATCCGTTCTCAAGGAACTCTTTGGCAAAGCTATACGTCTGGATTTGGATATGGCAGAAAGCGCTCCTCCACAAACCGTGAATATAAAAAGAAAAAGCCTGGAAGACCTCAAGGCTGAAAACCCCAGCATCCAGGAATTTATTGAGCTTACAAAATCCAAGCTGATTCAGAGCTAATAGTCTTGTTCTCAGAAATTCTTTTTCCGCTGGGAACCCTCCTCTATTCAAGCTTTCTGGGTCTAGCCACTCTGGGCCTGATACTCAGTCGAAAGAAGACCCGATCTGCGGCTCTCCAGCCCATTAGTATTATCATTGCCGCCAGGAACGAGGCAGAGAATCTGCCCCGTCTCCTGAGGTCACTTGATGCATTGAACTACCCAAAGGACTTATATGAGATTATCATAGTCAGCGATCATTCCACAGATCATAGCTTGGAGATTATCAGTAGTTTTAGTGAAGTTCCAAACCTACGTTTGATAGATTTCCAAGATAGTCTCCCCGGACTCACAGGAAAGAAAGCTGCGCTGCAAACCGGAATCGACCAAGCCTGCTATGATATTCTTGCCTTCACAGATGCAGATTGCGAAGTCCCCTCCACTTGGCTGCAAGCCATCAACAATCAGTTTTCCCCCAATACCGACTACCTGCTTTCCTACTCTCTGATCAAACGCATCGAAGGTGGCAGCAGCTTCCGTTTGAAGAATTTTGAACGGAGCATCTACTATGCTTTGGCGTCTGCCGGACTCTTCTTTCGCCATCCTATCACCAGCAGCGCTTGCAATCATGCCTACAGGAAGTCTGCCTTTTTGGATTGTGGAGGCTTTGATGGCATCGGTGAGATCCGCAGTGGAGATGATGACCTGCTGCTGATGAAGATGATGCCCTTTATCCGTGAAACCCGGTTTTCAGCCGATCCGGAAGCTCTGGTGATATCTTACGATGGGACAAACCGCAAAGCGCATCATCATACCAATATCCGCCGAGCTTCCAAATTCCGCTATTTCCCTCTTTGGCTCAAACTACTGGCAGCCTTTATCTTTATCTACTTCATCAGCTTTTACTATGCTTTGCTGTTCTCAGGTGCTACCACAGAATACTGGATTTTGCTCAAAATAGCCATCGAGCTACTCCTTTCCCTGACTATCCTGAACAGGGCAAGACAGCTACACCTGCTGCTCTTGTATCCAGTGCAAATCCTGCTTTTCCCCCTCCAGTTTGTCTATTATGCCACCCGGGGCACCTTGGGGAAATATAGCTGGAAACAATAGCCCCAGCCAGAATCGGGTAGGGCGATGCTGGATGATCATATCCAGCATCATCCCTCTCACAGAACCGTGCGTGCGGATCTCGTACACGGCTCCTGGTAATCCTTGCAACTAC
>JAZHDE010000194.1:0-17140 GCA_036584515.1 Candidatus Cloacimonadota bacterium
AGGTAAGGTGAAAGCTCAGTCTGTAGGCAGAGGCCTGGATCAGATCTTCCTGTGGCATAGTATTCAAAGCGGCGATGCAAGAATTCTTTGAGAAGTCTGCGAGCTTCCTTCCTGCCGCCATAGAAGTATTGGCTGGCTGGTACAGAGCGATCTATCTTCAAACCCGGGAGCAGATCCTGGGTGAGAAAATGATACTTTCCCTTCTTCGGGATAAAACAAGGCCTTCCGGGGTGGGCCAGGGGTTGGGAATCAAAGCGCGGGAGCTCGGTTAGAAAGGATTCTGCGTCTTCACTCTGCAGGTAAGGAAGCATTAGTTTGAGCATCTTGGAACGCAGGGAAGCTGCAGAATACTCCTCTTTGGTGCTGGCCAAGTGAACCGGAACCACGGCCTCGGTATCAATCTCGCAAAAACTCTTATCCAAGCTATGGCACCAGCCTTTAAGCTTGAGGCGCAGTTCCTTTTGCCAATTCAGATAGCCGCGATCGCAAAACAGAGCCAGACAATCTCGCAAGTAATAGGGAAGCACCTCCAAAGCCGTTCCCTGACAAATATGTATAGCGATAGCTCTGGATTCAAGCTCCAGAGCGAGCTCTTCCAAGCCTTGCAGCATAAAGCTGAAGTGACGCAGATTGGCTTCCGGGACGCTTTGGTCCACGCAAAAAACCACCAGTAGCGGTAACTTACGAAAAGAGGCCGTCAGTGCTGCCGCTTCCAGAGCCGGATTGTAATAAAGCCTCTGTGCAGCCTGCATCCAGTACAGAACATAGGCTCCCTCTTCCGATTCTGATCGGTATTCATCTGCCAGCCGGGATTGATCTCTTATTATCATTTTACAAGGCTGCTTTTTCTTTGCGAATAGTCAAGCATTAACTTGGCATTTACCATGGTACTAGTGTACCTAAACTGAGGAAACAATTCCACAGTATGTTTTACATTACCCTGTTGTGCGACATTATTGGGCTTGACTTAGTATCAGTTTGTGGAGAAACTATCATCAGTGCATCAGATGAAAGTCCTTGGCTGATGGATACTTAAAGGAGTTTTGTATGAGACAATGTTTACTGGCTTTACTTCTTAGTTTTATGGCATTACCAGTATTTGGAGAAACCCTGATCTCCGGCACCATTACCACAAGTGTCAGTTGGATACTGGATGGATCCCCCTACATCATAAGTGGCGATGTTCTGGTGGCGAGCAGTTCTTCTCCGGTACTAAGCATTGAAGAGGGAGTCCGGGTCCTCTTTAATGCGGGGGCGTCCCTTAGATTGGGCTCCACTAACAGCAGTTCCAGCCGAGGCGGATTGATAGTCAATGGCACCGAGCTCAATCCCGTGATCTTCACAGCAAACACAGATTCACCTGCCCCCGGCTTCTGGAACAGCATTAAGATGAATAGCTATTGCTTGGCAGATCAGGTGGTTCTGAATCATGCTATACTGGAATACGGGGGTTCTGGAGGAAGCGGCCTTTTTGACGTAAACTCGGTGTCTCCGGAACTAAACAACTGCATATTCAGGCATTCTTCCAGCTACGGGATATATCACACCAGCACAACAGTCAATGCAGTGGTTAACTCTTGTCACTTCATCTCTAATGCCGGGTATCCCCTTCATATCAACGTGCCGGGTGCTTCTCAGATCTCAGGTGCTATGTGTTTTAGCGGCAATGGCATTCAGAGGATACTCTTGAGATCTGTGACCCTCAGTTCTGGCTGCACTTGGCAGAATCATGGTGTTCCTTATGAACTGGAAAACGATCTAAGCGTTCAGAGCACTTCGAACCCTGTTCTCATCCTCACGGAGGGTCTTCAGCTATTGTTTAGGCAGGCCAAGGGTATCTATATTGGCAGCAACAGCAGTTCCAGTTCCATAGGGGCAATAAATGCCACTGGAGTGAGCTTTACTGCCTCTGATACGCTCTTGCTCTGGAGGGGGATTGAGTTTCAACCCTATAGCCGGGCTTCCAGCTTGATGGATTGTTCGTTCAGCTTTATCTCCAATCAGGCTTCGGGAGCTATTACGCAGCGAGGGAACTACGAGGCGGTAATCCAGGATTGCGAGATCTACAACGTGGATAACTATGCTCTCTCTGTGAGCAGCGGGAAGCCTTTTTCTCTGACAGGCTGCAATATCCATCACTGTGCCAAAACCATAGCTTTAAACTTCCAGGATATTCATGGTCTGGGACTGGGGAATAACTACCAAGACAATGGTGATAACAGGATACATGCCAGTGGTGGAACTCTGGATGAATCTGCCACCTGGACCAGGCAACACACATCTGTCCTGATTCTGGGTAACTGCTACGTCAGCGGTCCAAGCCCCTATCCGGAGCTAGAGATTCCCTATGGCTCAATTCTGGAATTCAGTTCCGGCACCAGTTTGGCGATAGGATCGGCCACCACCACCAGCTACCGGGGTTCGATAAGAGCCTCCGGGGCCACGTTTCGGGGAGTGGAAGCCGTTCCCGGCTATTGGATAGGCTTGGTCTTTAATTCATACGGAGCAAACAGCTTGGTCTCCGGCTGCATAATCCGGGATGCTGGCTACGGAAATGCAGCGGCAGTTCAGTTTACTGTGGTCAATTCCACCCTCACAGGTTGTACGATCTTCAATAACGCTGCCAAGGGTATCAACTTGGCAAATAACTCTCTTGCTTCAATATCCGGAAATGTGATCTTTGGATGTGGTTCTTACCCTCTTTCCCTGGATGCCAATGCTGTGAGAGTCTTGGGAGAGGGCAATTACTTCACTGGAAACACCATAGACAGGATTGAAGTGAGGCACGAGACCATCACCAATAGTGGAGTCTGGAGGAATCCTGGAGTTCCCTACTACCTCACCGGATCAGTGGGTATCTTTGGGACGAACTATCCCCACCTCAAGATTCTTCCGGGGGCCAGTGTGTTATTGCCAGACGGTGCCCTGATTACCGTTGGTCATGCCAGCACGATTTCTTATCTGGGATCTCTGGAGGCCGAGGGGGTCATCTTCACCCGCGCAGATGAATCCGCAGTGCCTTGGGGCTTTCTCTTCAACCGTTATTGTAACGTAGGTAGAAGTGTATTTACAGATTGCGTCTTCGAGTACTTCCTGCATTCCACCAATCAATGTGCTATAAACGTTCCCTACGTAGCAGATCCGGTCTTCAATGGCTGTACTTTCCGTTACAATCCCGGCATGGCTATTTTGGGGGGTAGTGGAGCCCGGGCTGCGGTCAATAACTGCAGTTTCATCTCCAATGGAAGCTATCCCATCAGCTTGGGTGCAGCTTCCTTTGATATGGTCAGCGGTGTGGGCAACAGCTTCATGGGAAACAATCCGGATCGCATCCTGCTTTCGGGAGGAACTCTCTCTCAGAGCTATACTTGGGATAATCCCAGTGTTCCAGTCGAGATCAGTTCCAGTATCTCTGTTTATGGGTCCAGCCACCCCGTTCTGACTATCAACTCCGGCTTACTAATGCTATTCAGAGACGATACAGAACTTGCTGTCGGGCACGCCTCAACAATCAGTTATTCAGGCGGTCTCAAGGCGGAAGGGGCACGCTTCAGTGCCTTGAGCGGAGTAGCGGGTTCCTGGAACGGAATCCAGCTTAATCGCTATATAGATAGCAACAGCTTTCTCAAGGATTGTATCGTGGAATATGGCGGAGCATCCGGGGATGGCAACGTCTTCTTTTCATACTCCTCATTTGGCTTGATTGAAGGCTCCATCATCCGTTTCGCTCCCATTGGAATCAAGCTGCAAGGTACACAATCCGTTCCCCTGATCAGCAGTTCCCACGTCGTATCAAACGAGATCGGGATTCTCTGCCAAAACTCAGCAAATCCCACAATTGGCGGCTCTATGGATCATTCCAATAGCATTTCCGGCAATAGCCTCTACGGAGTTCAAAACACAGGCAGCCCCACGATTGATGCCAGCTACAATTGGTGGGGGCATGTGGACGGCCCCAACCTCCGATATGGAGATTCTATCATTGGCAATCTAACCCATCTTCCTTATCGAACTACAGATATCGGCGATGCTCCGGGGCAGTTTGACCTCAGCAGTCCCGTTCACCTAGCGGTGCTTGATCATCTCAGACCTGTGCTGGATTGGGAAGAAGCTCTGGATCCCAGTCCCGGAGATACTGTGCTGTATAACCTTGAGATCAGCAGTAATCCCGGATTCTCCCGCTCCCTCCTCCAATACACAAACCTGAGCACAACGGTCTTTCATGTCTCGGAGGGAGTGCTGGCTGATGATGGTCATTACTATTGGCGGGTGATTGCCAGCGATAACCAGGGCCAGAGTACCCAATGCAACCAAGTGTATGAATTCTTCACTTCGGTGCCGGAAGCCCCGCTGGCTTTCAACCTGATGAATCCGGGTTGGGAGGAGCTAGTCACGGAAACCAGCCCCCTGCTCTCCTGGCAGCCCAGCCTGGATCCTGATCCGGGAGATATGGTCAGCTATCGAGTCTATATCAGCCTGACTGCAGGGTTTGAGGAATCGGACAGCCTCCTGACCAATGACACGGAGCTTTACTCTACCTATTGCCAACCCGGGGCTTTGTATTACTGGAAAGTCCTGGCTGTGGATAGCACGGGACTATTTCGTGAATCTCCCGTGGGTAGGTTCTTCGTGGATCAATATGCCCGTCCCAGAGCCCCTGGACGGATAGTCCTGAGTGCTGAACCGGGTCTGATAAACCTCAATTGGGATGAAGTGCCAGGTGCCGAGCTTTACAGACTTTATTATGCCCTTGATCCTGGTGATGCCTTCGAATATCTGGGACAGACCGAGCTGAGAAGCTATCAACACATCAATTTCGCTGATAAGTGCTTTTACTACATAGAGGCAATCGATCAGGAGTGATACTCCTTGCGTCAGGCTTCCTGAGTTTGAAGCCTCTCAGTGAGTACAAAACGCCTATACAAGAAAAAGCGCTCCGATTATCGGAGCGCTTTTATATATTTTAGCGGTAAACCGCTGTTTAGAACCTATTTGTTCTTTTTGTGACGGTTCTTGCGCAGGCGTTTTTTCCGCTTGTGCGTGGCGATTTTATGACGTTTCTTCTTCTTTCCGCAAGGCATATTAACCTGCTTTACTCGGCGCTAACGTCAACGACTGAGGTTTTGAATTCGCGGGAGAACTTGAAAGTGGGAACTGTACGGGCAGGTACAGGAACTTTCTCGTCTGTCTTGGGGTTGCGGCCCACGCGGGGTTTGCGGGTTTTCAGCTTGAAGGTGCCGAATCCGCGGATCTCGATGTGATTTCCTTTCACCAAGCTATCTTTTATGGCTTGCAGAAGGGAATCCACAACTACTCCAACATCTTTACGAATGATGCCGGTATTTTCCGAGATGATTTTTACTAAATCTGCTTTGGTCATTTCCTAACTCCTTAGTTATTATATTCTTCATTTTGCAAATAGTCTTAGGCTCGTTAATCAATAAGGTATTCAAAAATATCAGCTTAGGAATATGTCAAGGGAAAAATGAGCAGGGCAGTTCGGAAAGCCCTGTTTTCCGCCTAATATTCTTGCTTTTCCATGCCTGGCAACTGCTTCGGTGAATCAGTGAACAAAGCGCTTTGAGACCGCTCCCCAGCGCAGGAAATAGACGCCGGAGGAAAGACCGGATAGATCAATCGAACCGCTTCTGGCAGGCGCTGATAATTCCTGAATCAATTGTCCGCGGAAATTGTAGAGCTTTAGCGTGGGGATCTCCTCATCAAGCCTTTCCAGATTTTCCAGACTGTAATAGATACTGGACGAAGCTGGGTTTGGATAAATCTGAAGTGTGGGGCGTGGAGCGTGCTGATCCTGATTGGAAACCGGATTCTGATGCTGCACAAGGTGATGAATCCCACCTTCGATAAAATCTATCTCCAGTTCCTGCCAAGTTGTGCTAAGGGGGATATCCACGCTTTCAAAACGGATGCCCTGCTCAATCCCACCGGTTATTGTGGGGTAGAGATGATAATCTGCAGATCCATCTACTCTTACTTTGATCCAGGTGGGATGATTGGGGTCCTGATCGGTGTAATCGAAGCTCACGCGCAGATTGGAGCCATCCAAACTGGTGGTGATACCGCTGATCTGGGGCGCGTGCAGATTGCTGTAATCCAGCTCAATTGGTCTGAGCAACACACTCATGCCGGCAGTATCATCAGCGGTCTGAGTGCCACCTGTGAGGGTGATCTTGCTGGTGAGAGCCATAGTGGAGATCAGAGGATATTGGGGATCATACCAGGAACTAAAATCCGGATCCGCCAGAAGATCTGCCAGATTGCAGGAAAGCACCATCACGCCATCGGCTTCATAGTTGGTTATCTCAATCTCACCAATCTGCTCCAGATCATTGATCCCGGTGCCTATGATCTTGTATAACCCAGGTCCGATCACGCCGGATACATTGACGGTATTCATCAGACCAAAGACAATGGGATTGGAATTTGGATCAGCAGCAGGATCTCCCAGCACTCCCATATAGGAATAAAAAGTCAAGCCGGAGCTTGTCGGGAAGCTATTGGAATTGACCCGAATTGCATAATGCAGCTTATCTTCGCTGAAGGCGATCTTACTCTCCAGAATGTCCAGATGCGCCAGAGTGAAATTGTGGTCTCCACTCAGGTCGCTTTCCACCGGGCAGAACTTGCTATGATGTGGCATTCCCTGTGCCTGGGGAAAGAAGATGGGGTTTGCCATGCCAAAACGGTTCCGGCTCATTGGGATGGAATATATTCCCTGCAGACCCACCCAGGGATGCGAGGGGAGAGGACTTATGGTGCCATAGCTCCATTCCTCATTGCCCATGAATTGGGTCGTATTCTGTGTCTGTAGCATCCCAAACTGATCCAGATAGTAAATATCCAAATAGGCTCCGGCATTGTATAGTATATTGATATATGGATCAGTGTCACTTCCCGGAGAGAAGTAAACTTTATCTAGTGGATCAGCAGTAAGTCCTGCTGCCAGGCAGTAGAGTAAACATACTATTACTAAGCGCTTGAACACAATTACCTCCTAAAACCTGAGCCCCATAAGGAGCGAGTAGCTTTGATTGCGCAGTTCCACCGGTTCGGTGAATTCTGAGGTGGGTACATTAAGATAGTCCCAGCCCAGAGTGAAACGGAATTCCAGGGAAGCATCCAGCTTGCCCGAGTAGTTGAGGCTTGCTCCGTACACCAAGCCAAAATCAAAGAGGTTCAGCTCATCCAGCTTGCCTTTTTCCTGGATGGGAATCTCATCCCAGTCATCACCATCAGGCATAAATACCATGCCATCCAGAACGTAGTCTCCTGCGACCTTCAGGCTCATGGCTGTTCCGGTGAGGCCTGAAAGGCTCCAGCCATTTCTCTCCCAAGTCTTCACTTTCAGGTAGATCGGCATCTCCAGATAGTCCATATTGTAGTCCACGTTCATCCGGGCGGGACGCTCCAATTCCTCTCCATCCAGTTTCAGGATGCGGATGCGTTCCCGGGAACCCTTCATGACGTAGAGCAGCTCATAATTCAGTCCCAGATACGGAAGCAGCTCCATCTCCATCCAGGCTCCGCCGATAAAACCGGGACGAACGCCGGGACGGACTTCATAGGTATCATCATCTACCAAAGTGCCGTAATGCATCCCCAGATTCAAGCCGGCTTTTGTGCCGTAGCTGATTCTGGCTGTCTGAGCCATTACTGCCAGCACCAGACTAAGAAATAGGAGCACCAGCAGTGCTTGTTTCAAGGTTTCTCCAAAAGTTCCTGTTTGGCACTTGCAATACTGGTGTGAAGATGTTTCAGCAAAGCGTCACGATCTTTGTACAAAGGGTTATCAGGGAAGATGGGATCAAGGATGCGGATTCTCACCTTGCGGGCGTGGATACGCTTGTCTATCTCATATATGCGCCAGGTACCACTGAGGGCAAAAGGCACAATGATGGCTCCTGCCATCTGAGGCAGTTTCAGGCTTCCTGGCTTAAAATCACCCAGAGTATCGCTTTTTGCCCTGGTCCCTTCCGGAAAAAGCACAATAGGGTTTCCGGCTGCTATCACTTCGGCACTGGTCTGGAAGGATTTCATGGCCTCCCGGGCATTCTTCCGGTTAATAAAGACACAGGGTAAGAGCCGCATCCAATGGCTGAGCACGGGAATCTTACTGAGTTCTTGCTTGGCAATAAATCCTGCCGGAATACCTATCCAGCCCAAGAGCGAGGGGATGTCAAACAGGGATTGGTGGTTGCCCACCAGGCAGAGATTGCGCGCTTGTGGAAGCTTCTCCAAGCCTTCTATCTCGACCTTGCTGCCGGTGGAAAGAACGGTTACTCTGCCCCAAAAGCGTACCCAACGGTAAATCATGCGTCTGGCCCGATGCTTGGAAGTAAAAGGCAGCAGCAGATAATAACCAAATAGTGCCACTAGGCAAAAGATCATAAAGATCACAAAGAAGATTTGCCACAAGAGACTGATGATCATAACAACTCCAAGGGGTTTAGTAGCTTAGATTTACCCATTCGTCATATATTTTCTGCAGAGAAGTGACCCAGCCCTTCTTGCGCAAAGCATACTCGATTGTGCGCCAATACAGCCTACCCCAGCCGGGATAATCCACCGGATCAAAGGTGGTATTATGCCAGAGCAGGGAGAGGTGCGATTGGTATTTTTCTGCCATATCTATCATACGGCGCAGAGTGCGAGCTGCCCGGAGTGGATTCAGATTCATGGCTTTGTGGGAATGCAGGGTGGTATCCATCACAATCAGAGGAATCTCCAGCACGCGGAAAGGTCTGTTTTCTTCGATATTAAAGGGGAAGAAGGGGAAGGATATCCCGGCACGAAAGCCCACATTTTCCCAGTACCCCAGGGTGGAATCGTATTTAATGCCAGCAGCTTCCAAGATGCTAAAGCTCTTTTGGTAATCAAAATGCAGATAGTGAGTGCGATATCCCACTGGGTCAAAACCCAAAGCCCGGAGCTTGTCCAGCTCCTCTTCCAGGACGTCCTGGTCAAAGGCCGATTGGGGAGAGCCGTGCAAGCCAATTTCCAGCTGTCCCAGATTATCCAAGAGCTGTTCACGAGCTACCACGTCAAAGAGATAGTTCTGCCGGGAATCCTCAAAATCCTTGCGGGCCAGGAGAAACCAAGTGGCAGCTACACTGTGTTCTGCTTCGTCGCGGGCGATGTTTTTTACTATTCTCCAGGGATTATGAATCAGGTTTTTGTGGATTCCGTGGGCTATAAGCTTGTATAGCGCAGCCAAGGGACGCTTGGGGAAAGTTGAAAGGTTATAGCGCAGGTTCAGCCGCTTCTGTTTTTTATCCCAGTAATCCCAGTAATCCACATCGTGGGAAAGAGACACCACAAAACGCTTGTCCTCGGCCCAGTTTATATCCCGGATAAACTCCGGGCAAAACTGTTGCAGAGCATAGAGAAGTATCTGAGCATAGACATCCACCACCGGCACTTCCGTAAAGTCCCAGCGATACTGCAGGGATTGTTTATAGTCCACCCGGCTGGAGCGCTGTCCATGCTTGCTCAGGATATACTCATGCCAGCAACTCAGAAAGTAAAATCCCCCTGCCACAATGTCCTTGCGGATATTGCAATGGTCTTCCGCCAGGTTGAAAATCGAGCCTCCCTGCGAAAAGAGGAAGGGGATTTGCTCGTTTTTGAACTTGCAGAAGTTCACGCCTTCCAGAGGATAGAGCTCTTGCTTCTCGAAAAAGCCGGGAGTCTCTGGATCCAGAAGGATCTTGATGGGCACATCCACCGGGATTTCGGGTCCGTAGTAGAGATGTGCCCCCTCGTAATAGGTTCCATAGGTAAAGGCAGGGCTCAGGCGCAGAATATAGCAGAAGGTGCGCAGCACAAACTCCGCCTTGGGAATGAACTTGGGCGGCAAGTTCAGAATGATCCTGATGGTCGGGTATCTTTCCATTTACTCGGCTTTTTTGGTTCTTTTTCCCAGCTTGGGTGCAGGTTTTGGAGCCGGGATCAGAAGGCGTTCCAGTACTTCCGAGATTTTGGAGACGAAGTTGATCTCCAGGCCTGCCAGGATGTCTTCAGCAAAGTCCGAAATGCTCTCCCGGTTCTCCTCAGGTAGCAGCACTTGGGTGATTCCCGCTCGCTTGGCAGCCAAAAGCTTTTCCTTCACTCCACCGATGGGCAGCACTTCTCCATGCAGAGTGATCTCTCCGGTCATGGCGATATCGTGCCGCACTTTCATCCCGCTGTAGAGCGAAGCCAAAGCGGTGGCGAGAGTTACACCTGCGGAGGGTCCGTCCTTGGGAACTGCCCCGGAGGGGAAGTGAATATGGATATCGTAAGCCAGAAAATCTTTGGTATCGATCTTGTAAACCTTGTGCTGAGCTTTGAGATAGCTGACCGCTATCCGGGCGGATTCTTTCATCACCTCACCCAAAAGACCGGTGAGCACGATGTTGCCCTTGCCCGGCATGCGGATAGCCTCGCAGAAGAGGATTTCTCCGCCGTAGGAAGTCCAGGCCAGCCCTGTGGCAATGCCAATCTCGGGCTTGCGGTTGGCCAGCTCCAGTGAGAACTTGCGAGGACCCAGGAAGGTTTTGATATCCTTATCCTTGATCAGATAGTCTATCTCTTTTCCGCTTGCAGCTTCTTTGGCGATCTTGCGGAATATAGAGCCGATCCGGCGCTGCAGATTACGCACTCCGGCTTCTCTCACATAATAGCGGATCAGTTCTTGCAGAGCGCTTTTATGCAGCTTGACTTTATAGTCCGACAGTCCGTTCTCTTCCTGCTCCTTGGGGATCAGGTAATGCTTGGCGATCTCGATCTTGTCGTTTTCCAGGTAGCTGCTGAATTCGATGATCTCCATGCGGTCCCGCAAGGGAGCAGGGATGGTATCCAGGCTGTTGGCAGTGGTGATAAACATCACTTCGGAAAGATCAAAGGGCAGGTTTACATAGTTGTCCACAAAGCTATTGTTTTGCTCCGGATCCAGCACTTCCAGCAGAGCGGAAGCAGGGTCTCCCCGGAAGTCCCGTCCCAGTTTGTCGATCTCATCCAGCATGAAGACGGGATTGGCTGTGCCCTGGCGCTTGATCTCCGTGATGATCTTACCCGGCATAGCGCCGATATAGGTGCGCCGGTGACCGCGGATTTCCGCTTCGTCGTGGATTCCACCCAGAGACATGCGGATGAACTTGCGGTTCAGTGCCCGGGCGACTGATTTGCCGATGGAGGTCTTCCCGGTGCCGGGAGGTCCAACGAAACAGAGGATAGGCCCCTTCAGGTGTCCCTTTAGTTTCTTCACCGCAATGTATTCCATGATTCTTTCTTTGGGCTTTTCCAGGCCGTAGTGATCACTGCGCAGAATCTTCTCTATCTTGTTCAGATCCAGGCGATCCTTGCTTTGACGAGTCCAGGGAATATTTACGATCCACTCCAGATAGTTGCGGATCACGCCATATTCGCTGGCAGCGGGCTGCATGGAAGCAAGCCGTTCCAGCTCTTCCAGAGCAACATCTTCCACATAGGAAGGCAGATCATTCTGGATGATCAGTTCCCGCCATTTCTGGATTTCCCTGGTCACCTCATCGGTCTCTCCCAGTTCCCGGCGGATCGCTTCAAGCTGTTCTCTCAGATAGTATTTGCGTTGATCTTCACTCATTTCAAGCTGGATATTGTTGCGAATATGGTTTTCCACCCGCATCTGCTTGATGAGCTCCGCCAAACAGTTGTTCAGATACATATAGCGTCGTTCCAGATCGATCAGTTCCAATATCTTCTGACGGTCTTCCAGCTGAAGCTCGATATTTCCGGCGATGATATCCGCCACACGTCCTGCCTGCTTGATATTGCTGAGCCCGCTGATCATCTCGCGATTGAGCAGGCTGCTCTCGCTGGCAATCTTATCCAAGAGTTCCAGAGCTATGTTGCGCTGAGCGTGAATCTCTGTGCCTTCATTGGTTTGCTCGGAGATAGTCTCCACATCCACCATCATAAAGGGCTCTCGCTGTATCACTTTTTGCAGACGCACCCGGGAGCTGCCTTGCAATAGCAGGCTGATCGTGCCGTCCTGATTGCGCAGCATACGCAGGATCGTGACTGCGGTGCCGATCTCGTGCAGTCCGAGATCACCCGGCTTGATTTTATCTCTTTCCAGAAAGAAGCCCAAGGTCTTGTCATTGGCCAGGGCGTGATCCACCACCAGTTTGGATTCTTCATCCGAAACCACCAGCGGCATGAGCAGGAAGGGAAACATCACCACCCCATTCATGTGCAGCACGGGCAAGGTTCTGGGAATTCTACTGTTTTGGTTTTCCATTAAGCACTCCTCTACTTATATAACTACAATATAATCTACAGCTCCCAATATACAAAAGCTTGCTCCGGACAAGATTGGTTACCGCCCTTTTTTGGCAAGGACTTTTTGGGGAGGGAATAGCCCGCAGATGACGGGATCGATGGGATTTGCTGGATAGGATAGCCCGCAGATGACGCAGATGATTATGATTTTATAGATTATACTTTTTAGAATAGAACACGGATGACACAGATTAAGCAGAATTACACGGATTTTTAAGGGGTTTTGTATTGGATTGGTCGGGGACCCTGAATTCTCCGAATCTGCAGAAACCATACTACCCCGACACCCCGTCACCACGTCAACACGACATCACGACATCACGTCATCACTTCCGACAGGTGCTCAGACTACGGAGTACCGCTTGAGTAGCAAAAGGTCGATTCCACTGGTAACTGTGCTGTTACACTCCTTTACCGCTTCAGACGATCAGCCCGAAGCAGCATCGCAGGGCTCGAGGGGATTTCCGAGCAAGCCACTACTTTGAAGAATTTCATTGCTTCAGATCCGGTGGGGCTGTAGCTCAACACCGAGTCCGGGACGGTAGTGAGCAGATTCCAGGAAGCTGTTGGGGAAGGATCGCTCGAGCCATAAACTTTGTAAGATAACGCGTTATAGACAGGTTCCCAGCTTATCACAGGATGCCCTGTTTCGGCTGAGATCGCAAGAATTGGAGTGGCCAGAACCACTGGAATATCGGCGTAGTGCAACACAAGTTGCCAAGTTCCGTTCACCACATACTGGTAATTATCATAAGAACTGGGCCAGAACCTGTCCCGGAACTGGTGGAGCTCAAAAACCACGACTCCACTAAGTCCATTCGCGATTGAGAGCCTGGTGCGATGATAATCAAAGACCCCCAATTCATCTCCGGTTCCGCTGTAAACTTGAGGTTCTGTAACGCCATTTGTTGCGCATAACAGGAATGAGCGCTGATGACTCATATACATTAAGGAATATTCGGAGGATATTGAGTAACTAAGATCTATTCCGACAATCTGTTTACCCTCTGGTATTGTAACCGACAAAATCCCCGGATTAGTGGCTCGGCTTTCCAGGGTGACACTTGTGTTATAGGTGCTGGGGATGTTTCCAAGGTCATATTCGAAGACAATTGAGTGTTCAGATGGAGTAGAAAATATGCCGGGTCCTGCCCATTCACTCACGCCAAGATCTGCTTTGTTTGCCCGGACATACCAGTTGTAGTCCGTATAGTCTGCCAAACCAGTGAGCTGATAGGGGCAGGTGTCGATATTGCTGATAAGTGTTCCTTCATTATCAGGATCAAATCCTGCAGGGCCGTAGATGATGTCCCACCTCGAAGCGTAAGGATAGCAGATATCTCTCCAGCTTAAATCAGCTGAATCGTATTCGATGTTATCTGCTGATAACTCTGTGGGAATCTCGAGAGCGGAACCTCCTCCCAAGTAGATGATTAGTTGCCAAGTTCCGTTAACACCATATTGGTAAGTAGTATTCGAATCCGTCCCGGAGCCCGGCGTCAGGATCCTGAGTAAATGGAGCTCAAAAACCACATTTCCGCTAAGCCCATTCGCAATTGATAGTCCGGCACGGTTATAATTGCAGACTCCGGGGCCAATCCCGAATCCGTTGTAAACTTGGGGTTCGGTTACGCCATTTGTTGCGCAGAGCATGAATGACCTCTGCTCATCCATCCAACGACCATTATTCGTTGAATAGGAATAGCTTAGATCCACAGATACAATATGCATATTATCCGGAATGGTAGCCGACAGAATCCCCGGTTCAAGCGCCCGGCTGGCAAGTGTGGGGGTGTGATAATATGTGCTGGGGATGTCTCCTAAGTTATAGGTCAGGACGATAACACCTTCCGGTAGAGTCGTAAACGTGTGTGGACCCGCCCAAGCGCTAACGCCAAGATCCGCTTTACTTGCCCTTACATACCAGCTATACTTCGTATATACCTGCAAATTCGAGAGCAGATAGGGACAGGTGTCAATGCTGCTGATCAATGTCCCCTGGGTTTCGGGATCGAAGCCCATCGGGCCATAGACAATGTCCCACATCGAGGCTTCAGGATAGCATCTATCTGTCCAGCTCAACTCTGCTGATTGATATTCAATATTCTGCTCAGCAAGTTCTATCGGGGTCTTAAGCGCTGGACGGTCTGTCAATGCTATGATTAGCTGCCAGGTTCTTTTAACCACGTATTGATAATCCGGATTTGAGCCGCTGCCACCCTGGGTTCTGAAGGCATGCAATTCAAAATCTACTTCACCTGTAAGCTCATTGGCAATTGCTAGCCCGTTTCTGCTGTAGTTATACACTCCCTCACCACCACTTCCATACCATAGCTGATCTTCACTGATACCATTGGTGCTGCAGAGTAGGAAAGACTTCTGCTCACTCATCAAAGCACCGTTGTTTGTGGACATCGAGTAGCGAATCCTCAATGAAGCAATTTCTTTATCCTCCGGGATGATTGCATGTATCAAACCTGGCTGCTCTGCCCTGATCGCAAGAGAGGATTCAAGATCGTAGGTGGTGGGAATATCGTCACCGGAATGAATATATACTATCTCATTGGCAGCAAGAGTACTAATCACCAGGGGGCCAGCCCAGGCGCTCACTCCCGGATTTCCGGAATTTGCCCGCACATAACAATGATATTCACTCATTTCACTCAAGCCACTAATTGTGAAGGGGTAGGAATCAGCACAGACCTGCGTTCCCTCCGTTGCAGGATCAAAATCCTGAGGACCATAAAGGATGTCCCAATTGTTCACCGGGGGTACGCAATTCTCTTCCCAATTTATTACAGCCGAAGCGGTATTCACATTGGCCAGATATAGTCCCGTGGGAGCATTGATTTCCAGATAGTGAATCGTGATGGCAAAGCTCCCGTCTTCCACAAAGTTGTAATCCGCGTTCGAGCCGGAACCTCCGCTGGTGCGGAAGGCGTGGAGCTCAAAGCTGAGCAGACCGGTGAGTCCGTTGGCAAGGCTCAATCCTGTTCTGTGATAGCTGCACCTGCCTTCGGGAGTGGTCGCTGCTCCGGAATAGACTTCCACTTCCGTTGCGCCGTTTGTGGTGCAGACCAGGAACGATCTCTGATCGGCAATGCTGCTTCCGCTGCGGGCGATCATGGAGTATTCCACGTCAATGTGATCAACCACTTTGCCTTCCGGTATTGCCACCATAATTGTGCTGAAGTCTGTTGCCCGGCTGGAAGTGCTGGGAGCAGGATCAAAGGTGGTGGGCGTTTCTCCGGAAAAGCTGACATAGTAGTATCCATTTTCCATCAAAGTCCTGAAGCCGCAGGGGCCATACCAAGCGCTGTTGCCTTCCGGCAAGACTCGGCGAATGTAGTATTCGTAAGATGTAGAAGCTTGTAAACCGTTTAAAAAGTATCCGCATTCCATGAGCGACGGCACCAGATTGCCCTCGCTGAGGATGTCAAAACCAGCCTCGCCCCAGATCAGATCCCAGCTCAATTCGGTGGGATCATGACTATCTGTCCAGGACAGAGTGATCGAGTATGAATCTTCTCCATAATAATACAGATCCATGATGTCCGGATTCATGTCCAGGGGCTCGGTGTGGATCGTGATCGTCCAGGATGAGCCTTCCACATAGTTGTGTTCAGCGCTGGAGCCTGTTCCACCACTGGAGCGGAAGGCGTGCAGCTCAAAGATTACCTCTCCAAAAAGTCCGTTGGCCAGATCAAGCCCTGTCCGGTTGTATAGATAAGTTCCGGAGCTGTTTCCGGAACCGCTGGAGACTTGATCTTCGGTTTGGTTGTTGCTCGCACAATAGACAAAGGATTGCTGCTCCGCCATTGTGCTGGATCCCAACGCGGTCATCGAATACTGCAGATCGATTGACGTGATCTCTTCCATGTGGGGAATGATAATCGCAAAGACTCCCGGTTCTAATGACCGGCTGGTGGTTGTGGGCAGATTGTACAACGTGGTGGGGATGTTTCCACCGGTATATGTGAAACTTGTAATTGTAGCTCCCAGATTTAAACACAAACACCACAATATAATCAAAATAAAAACGATAGCTACAGCACAGGATTGGGATCCATTCTTAATAGAGAAACGGCTGGCGGGCTTTTGACTTAGCATACTGACATCCTTACAAGGTTCAATTTGGCGATAGTTATTGCAGATACTAATCATCGTCTATTTTCAGAAAAGATTAATTGCGATTCTTTGTCAAGATTTATCTTATTTCTTTCATCTGGTTTGCCAATATAAAGAGTCAGTGAACTTTCAGCTTCGGTATCTGCCGCAATCTCGTTTTATTTTAGATAGCACGCAGATGACGCAGATGATTATGATTTACACAGATTATTATTTTGGTAGCACGCAGATTTCGCAGATTTCCAGACTCAAGGTTCCGGATTCGAGACGTCCTCGTCTCGATTGACCGCTTGCGGGCAAGCTTCTCACCACTCCACTGCTCCCTTATTCGATTCATTAGCGCTGCTTTAACTGTCCTTTAGCGATTCCTTAGCAAAAGCTAAGGAAAGGCTTATCCTGTGGTAAGTTGTGGCAACAGAGAGTAACGAGGGACAAATAACCGGTTACCAGACAGGCAGTTGTGAGGCTGGGCTATATTCAGCGTCCTCCACTTCGTTCCGGACTTCCAGGCCACCTCGGGATTTCTGCTCCTTTCCACACAGGCTCCTTCCAGGAATGACATATTGTTAACATTGGGAAATAATGGGTAAACTCTATCGGGTTTTCGCGCCATTTCTGGAACCGGGTGATTGTTCAATGGTCTTTCATAGATTAAAACCTGCCTGAGATTAGATACAATAAAGCTACTTTC
>JAZHDE010000195.1:0-3291 GCA_036584515.1 Candidatus Cloacimonadota bacterium
GCTTGCCGCGCTTGCGCAGGATGGAGTCGGGAATCCCGATCTTGCCCACGTCGTGTGTTCCGGAAGCGCAGCCGATGGCATGCTTGATGCCCAGATATTGCTGCATCTTGTCTTCCAGTTCCTTCACCTGTTCACCCATAATATAGTGATGGGTGGTAAAAACCTTCTCAAACTGGGCTCGGATATCCTCCAAAATGGGGGCATACTGTGCGTTCAGATCCAAAAGCTGGACTTTCATTTAATCTCCTTTAATTACTCAGGGCTCTCACGCCCACGACAATAGTGATAAGTTGTGTAGCAACGAGTAAGACGTCCTTGACGTCCGTCCAGAAATCCCGCTCCACTCTATCCGGAACAAAGACGGTATCTCCGGGCATCAGCTCGAGATTTTTCCTGGGTTTGACCCAGTTCCCCGAATCCACTTCGATGATCCGGGTTCCGCCCAATCTGGCTCCTTGAGAGACTCCTCCGGCAGCAGCGATATAATCTCTGTAATCAGCACCCTCAACGTAGGGAACCAGGCCCGGACGGTGAACCTGTCCACCCACCCACACCATGTTCATGGTCTCTGGGATGTAGATCAGGTCGTTGTTGTGCATTTCCGGACCGCTTTCCCTGGCTTCCCAGATGGCTGCGATATCAAAAGTATAACGTCCCTTGATCTGCCGTAACTTGGTGCGCAGATAGCTGTATTCCAGGCTGGTCATGGAGCCCAGACTGAGGGTTTTTAAACGTTCAAACTCAGCATCATAGGCTTCATTCATGTTGCGGTTGATATATATGGCAGCGTTCAAATCTGCTAAAGGAGTGGGACCTCCCGCCAAGACCAGAAGATCACGCAGGCCCATGCCTTCACTCAGGATATATTCTCCCGGGTTCTGCACCTGACCCTGCACCTTCACCCTGCGCACTTCACTGATGCGTGAATCTCCGGGAATAATGATGCGATCTCTGGGGTTGAGGCTTTGACCAGGGCTAATACTGCCTTCCTGCAAAACGTAACGTCCACTGAGATCGTCGTATCTGAAGAGCTTTGCCTGGCTCAGATCGGCTTCAGGATTGAGCCCACCCGCCAATTGAATGATCGTATCCAGAGTATCTCCGGCTTTGAATTCATACTCGCCCGGACGGTGCAATTCGCCTGAAATGCTTACAACCTGGCCGATTCCCGGCACAAAGATCAGATCTCCGTCTCTGAGAAGCGGATTCTGGCTGATATCTCCGGTTCGGTAATATCGAAGCAGGTCATATTCCTGGCTCTGTCCGCCCCGGGTGAGGTGGATACTGCGCAGAGCTACTGAAGGCGCAGCTGTGGAATCCCTCACAGACTCCCAAGGCTTGGTGGGCAAAGATTCGCATGGGATGGGCTGGGACAAGCTGTTTTGAAGCATATCTCTACTAGATGCACCAATAGCATCCGAAAGACGGTTGTTTGTCGTGAGTTGGTATTGCCCGGGCAGGCTGACCATTCCGGAGATATTGACCATAATGGGGGTATAGAGCGGCCTCTCAATCACGGTCTGTGCGCCCAATAATACCAGCAGAGCCAGCAGGGCAAGAATGAGCATAAAGCTCTTAGTTTTCATAGTATTGAATCATCCTGGTGATTATATCGTCCAGACACATCTTGGGCTCGTAACCGATGATATCCTTGATCTTGGTAAGATCCGGCATACGGTTCATCATGTCTTCAAAGCCCTCTTCAAAGGCATCTTCATACTTCATATATTCGATCTTGGACTTGCTCTGGCACATGGTGCGTACCTTGACTGCCAAGTCCTCAATGGAGATGGATTCGGTGGTGCCGACGTTGAAGATCTCGCCTTCGCAATTGGGGGAATTCATCAAGAGCACAAAGGCTTCCACCACGTCCGAGACATCTGCAAAACAGCGGGTTTGCTTGCCAGTGCCATAGACCACAATAGGTTGATCCAACAGCGCAGCTTTGATAAACTTGGGCAGCACCATGCCATATTGACCCATCTGACGGGGTCCAACTGTATTGAAACAGCGCACGATCACCACCGGCAGACGCTTTTCGCGGAAGAAAGCCAGCGCCAAAAACTCATCAATAGCCTTGGAGCAGCTATAGCCCCAGCGGGAGATGTGGGTAGAACCCAGAAGGCGGTCATCCTGCTCGGCAAAGGGCACTTGCTCGCTCTTGCCATAGATCTCCGAGGTGGAGGTGATCAGAACTTTGGCTTTGTATTTATTGGCCAGTTCCAGGATGTTATCCGTGCCCACGATATTGGTCTTGAGCGAGAGCAGGGGGTTTTCGATGATGTATTTAACGCCAACAGCAGCAGCCAGATGAAAGATCTGATCCACACCATTGATCAGTGATTCGAGCAGCTCACGATTCAGGATACTACCGATGGTATAGCTAAAATTGGGGTGTTCTTTGAAGCTTTCAATATTTTCCAGCCTTCCGGTGGAAAGGTTGTCTATGATGCTTACCTTGTGTCCGTCTGCCAGCAGTCTTTCTGCCAGATGGGAACCGATGAATCCGGCTCCTCCGGTGATGAGTATCTTCATAAATTCTCCAGGAGAGCTCTGAGCCTAATGCTTCTGAATATCTGGTGCTTAGAACCGGAGCTCCAATCTTGCTTGAGCCAAGGAAACGATTCCTTCACTTCCAAATAACAGAATTTTTAGACTGCCTTTTTGTCAATGAAAAAGAGGTAGGGGCGGTCGCCGTACCGCCCGACTGGAACGCAGATAACAAAGATTGTCATGGATTATCCACTAATGGACTAAATGGACACTATGGACTAAATGGACACGACCCACCTAATCCTTAAATCCTTAAGACCCTTGTGATGTGGACACTATCTCGCAGCTCCACACCAAGAGTCTTGTCACTTGTCATCCGTCACTACTTGAGCAGCGTAACTTTCCTCACACTGCGATGCTCATCCGCTTCCAAAACCAGCAGGTAGTTTCCGCTGGGCAGGCTCTGTCCCCGTCTGTCGGTGCCGTTCCAGACATAGCTATGAGTGCCGGCGGATTTACTGCCCTGAACCAATCTTGAGATCATCTGGCCTCTCTGGTTGTAAACATAAAGCTTCACATCCGAGGAGCGTTCCAGACTGTAACTGATGGTCAGATCGGGATTGAAGGGATTGGGATAAGCTCGGTTCAAGCCGGTCTGCAAAGTGCCGGGCGTGGAAGGACTGTCAAAGTCGGGCAGATCAGCCCGGATGGGGCCATGATACTGGTTTCCGCCGTCCAGATCAAGGCTTTGCAGCCAATAGTAATAGGTTGTCCCGGGCTGCACTGTGCCGTCATCAA
>JAZHDE010000196.1:0-3333 GCA_036584515.1 Candidatus Cloacimonadota bacterium
ATCGGCGAGCGCATCAAGATCCAGCAGTTCCAGGCCCTGCAGCGCAACCTGACCACTCGGTGCCGATCATAGAAGCCATCCGACAGTACAATCTGATCGAGTTGGACAGCGATTTAGTCAAGACTGCCCGTGGATTGGGGATCAACCTGGGAGACTAGGTGAAGGATGCCAATCAAGCCCTGATAGATCGTTACCTGAATCTTCTCCGCACCCAAGGCAAATCCGAGCGGACTATCTATGCCTATCGGGTCGATCTGGAACAATTTTCTGACTATTTGCTCAGAAGTGTGGCAAAAGATCAACAGCTTTCTGAAGTGAACGTCATGCACGTTCGGTCTTTCATGCGCTGGCTCTATGAAAAGCAGGATTCCAACCGCAGTTTGGCCCGTAAAACCAGTGCACTGAGAGGCTTTTTCAACTGGCTGAAAGCAGAAGATGGAATATTCGAAAATCCGATGAAGGCCATCAAGCTGCCGAAGTATCAGCGTAAGCTGCCTAAGTTCTTCACAATAGAGGAAATGGAACAGCTTCTAAAGATTCCGGATCTGGAAGATAAATTCAGCATCCGTAACAAAGCGATACTGGAGCTGGTCTATTCTTCGGGCCTGCGTCTGATGGAGCTGGCCGGATTATCTCCCCAAGACATTGATTTTCAGCGGGCTTTGGTACGCTTGCGTGGAAAGGGCAGCAAGGAGCGAATTGTTCCGGTGGGCAAGCCTGCTTTGGAGGCAGTGAAGAAGTATCTGGCAGTCAGAGGGGAGTTTGGCGAACAGCAAGACCCAAAGAGCTTGTTTCTCACCAAAACCGGTAAAGCCTGGGACACCAAACAATTGGGTCTGGTGCTGCAGAAGTATCTGGATCTGATTGCACAACAAGATGGCTACACTATGCACACCCTGCGGCATAGTTTTGCCACTCATCTCTTGCAAAATGGAGCCGATATCAAAGCCATTCAGGATATGCTGGGGCACAGCAAACTTTCTACCACCGAGATCTATACTCATGTGACCATTGAGGATATCAAGTCTGAGTATCACAGGGCTCATCCGCGGTCGAAGTCTCCCACGAATGGGCACAAATGAAAGTTCACAAATGGACACTATTATTCAGTAGTGGCAGCGACATCCTTTCGCTTTTCTGATTACACCTCAAGATGACGTGTCCACTATACCGGATGGAACTCTGATAACCTGATCTACCTGATTTACCTGATTGGGACTGTGTAGTAATGATATGTTTGGCGTAAGATAAGTTAGAAGTTGGAAGTTAGGAGTTAGGATATCCAATCCTAAGAATCCTATAATCCTGAAATCCTCGTTTGATTCAATAGCACGCAGATAACGCAGATTACGCAGATTATTCCCAGCTCCGCACTCACGCGCTTCTAACTTCTAACTCCTCACTTCTAACCCGGCGGCACAGCCGCCGTTTTTTTCCTTGCCTGAAACTTGCAACACAAAAAGATTGGCTTAATGAGTGGAGGATATATGAATCAATTCGTATCTGAAAGTGCCAGGATAGGTTCCGAAACCAAACTGGCCTACAATGTGGTAATCATGGACCACGTCCAAATAGGGGAGAACTGCCTGATCGGTTCCAATGTGGTGATTCATCCCGGTTCTCGTATCGGCGATAACGTTCGTATCGACGACAATACCATCATCGGCAAGCTGCCGCTCTCATCTCCGCGCAGCATCTTTAAAGTGCCCACAGATCTGGCTCCGGCTGAGATAGGCTCATTTTGCCAGCTTGGTGCTAACGTGGTGATCTATGCCGGCTGCAAGATTGGTGAGCGCAATCTGATTGCGGATCTGGCGACTGTGCGGGAGAACGTGACAATCGGCACACTCAATATCATCGGCAGAAACGTCTCCATCGAGAACTATGTAAATATTGGAGATCGGAATAAGTTTGAGACAAATTCATATATTACAGCCTATTCCACTGTGGAAGACTACTGTTTTGTAGCTCCTTGCGTGGCAACGAGTAACGATAACTATATGGCGCGGGATCCGGAGAGATTCAAGCATTTCAAGGGTGCAACCCTGAAACGTGGAGCCCGGATAGGCGTCAATGCCACCATTCTTCCCGGCAAAGTTCTGGAAGAGGATTCCACCGTGGCGGCGGGGGCAGTTGTGTCCAAAGACGTACCGCGGGCAACGATTGTGTTGGGGAATCCAGCTAGAGTATTCCGCGAAGTCCCTGAAGGACAATTAATAAAGAACAACTTGGATAAGTAATGAAAGCGCTGGTCATTATTCCTACATACAACGAGATTGAGAACATTGAAAGGATGCTCAGGCTTGTGCCCACTTTGCACGAAGATTTGGACGTATTGATCATCGATGATGGCTCTCCCGATGGAACGGCAGCAGTCGTGAAACAGATGAAAGAGCAGGATTCCCGGATCCATCTGATCGAACGTAAAGGCAAGCAGGGCCTTGGTTCTGCCTATGTGACAGGTTTCAAATATGCCATCAAGAATGGCTATGATTACGTTCTGGAGATGGATGCGGATTTTTCGCATAATCCCCATGATATTCCGCGCTTGATTGAAGCGGCTCAGAAATATGATCTGGTGATTGGATCGCGTTATTCCAATGGTGTCAATATTGTGAATTGGCCGATTAAGAGACTGTTGATCAGCTACTTCGCCTCTAAATATGTGCGCATCATCACCGGAATGCCGGTCAAAGACCCTACCGGCGGATTCAAATGCTTCAAGAGACAGACTCTAGAGGCGATCGACCTGGATCAGATTCACTCCGGAGGCTACAGCTTCCAGGTGGAGATGAATTACCGTGCCTGGTGTAAAGGATTTAGAATCAAGGAGATTCCGATTATTTTCACAGAGCGGGTGAATGGAGTGTCCAAGATGAGCAAGGCAATCGTCTGGGAAGCAGCTTGGATGATCTGGTATCTGCGGGCTCTGCGATTGTTTGGTAAGCTTTAGGAGATTATGTTGCTGGAAAGGATCAACAATCCCATTATTCAGGGGGATGATAACGAGATAGACAGGGCTTTGCGTCCTAAGACCTTGCACGATTTTATTGGACAGGATCACATCAAGGAATTGCTGGATATTTCTATTCAAGCAGCAAAACTGAGGGGAGAAGCGCTGGATCACGTGCTCTTTTATGGGCCTCCCGGCTTGGGCAAAACTACCCTGGCTGGGATTATTGCGCGGGAGATGGGGGTGAATATCACCGTTTCCAGTGGGCCTGTGATCGAAAAACCGGGTGATCTGGCGGGAATCCTGACCAATCTGGGGAAGTTCGAGCTGCTCTTTATCGATGAGATTCACCGCTTAAGTCATGTGATTGAAGAATATAT
>JAZHDE010000197.1:0-3324 GCA_036584515.1 Candidatus Cloacimonadota bacterium
TCCCTAATCCCTAATCACTGTTAAGCGACAAGATGTCGCTTCTACTCTCGTCACTCCCCTGTGTCTCCCGGAGTCTTCGCCGAGTCTTGCAGGACTCTTCCGGAGCAAAGTGCTCGGGAAGACACGGCGAAGACACGGCGAAGACTCCGGGAGGAATAGGAGAGGAAGTCCGTAGCGAAGTGGAGGAAACTGACGATTTATCGCGGCCTAGCTGGAACCGGGTAGTTATTCACCAGTCTTGCCTAACAATTCATAAACAAGGAATGAAAATTGCTTTACTTTACGTTAGTTATTAGCAAGTTATGGGAGTGCTTATGAAACGGACATGCATAGTTTTAGCCTTAGTATGCTTTCTGGGATATCTGGCAGGTATGGAGATACCACTCAGGCAAGCCTACAATCTGGAGTTCAGCGGCCTCAGTGCCAAGTTTGGAGATGGCAACCATCTGATCGTCTGGTCGGACACATCTACCGGTGATGAGAACGTCTATGCTCAAAAGTATGCTATCAGTGGCAATCCCCTCTGGACGGAGCCTTTGGTCGTGGCAAATCAGATCGGCCCTGAAGCCCCCCGGCAGGTGATCTCCACCACAGACGGCTCTTGTATAATCGTCTGGCTGCAGCATCCCCCCATCGGCTTGGACCAAACACTCAAGGCTCAAAAGTTTGATTCCCAAGGCAATAGCCTGTGGGCTGAAGAGGGCGTAACAATCTGTGGACCGAGTGCTCCCTGGTTTCACTGCCTGGCCGCTCCCGATGCCAGCGGTGGCTGCCACATCGTTTATCGTATCAGTGAGAATACAGTCCGCTTACAACGCTTGGATGCAGAAGGCAACCTGCTTCACCCCATGGGTGGAATTCCGCTCTTATCTTACACCAACAGGATCGATCTGATGGATATCTACCCGGATGGTGAGGGGGGATTTGTAGCAAATTTGCACAAGCAGGATTTCGGTGATTTCGATGCCCATCTGATTCACGTTTCTGCCACCGGCCAGATAGTGGGACCCAATCCCATCCTAGCCACCAGCCCTTTTTTGGTGCCGGATTACCGCCTGGCCAAAGACCCCACCGGAAGCTGGGTGATCTACGGATGGGATGATATGGACTCTTGTGTGTTTCAGATGCAGCGCATAGATCTGGCGGGTAATCTATTGATGGATGAACCACTTGAGTACAACATGGGCAGTTACAACAGGATTAAGGTTCCCCAGGTGAATTTTTATACCGATGGCAGACTGGTGCTTAGTTGGGAAGGCCATCAATCCACAAACGACTACTATGAGTTCAAAATGGTAGCCTTTGATGCCCAAAACTCTCTCGATTGGTTTACAGAGGGAGCATATACAGAGTATCTCCTCAATGAAACTTACCAGCGCCATCATGTATCCATATCTCCCGGCGGAGCCTGCCGGGTGCTTTGCCAATCGCGTCTGCTGGCATTTAGCCCTACCGGCCAGAGCCTTACGCCTTATGGCGGTACTCTCATCACTTCGGCTACCGGATTGTTTCCCCACGTGATCGCCGAGGATGAAGGCGCACTGCTCTTTTGGAAAGAAGATGAATCTATGACTATGAGCCTGAGGATAATGGATCTGGATGCAAATGCCTGGGGCAACACGCCCTTCGGAGGAGATTACATCCGAAAAGGCTTCAGAAAAAACTGTTCCCGCCCTGACATCTGCTCTGTGGACGGACGTTTTTTGGCCACATGGCAGGACAATCGCTTGGAAAACAATGGGCAAAGGATATATTACCAGATTCTGGATGAGTTAAATGACGTCATGGGCGAAGGCGGTGTTCCGCTCAATCCCCAGGGAGCTTTCACGGAGCACTTTCACCAAGTGCTAACCGTAGATCATCAAGCTGCCATAGTTTACAGTGTATGGGCAGATGACGTAGCCAAAGCCTACCTACAGGTGATAGACAGAAATGGTAATAGGCTCTACGACGGATATGGCATAGAGATTTACTCAGATGCTTCGGTTGGCTCCATTTACCGTTCATACTGCTCCTATTACAATGGAGATTTCTATATTGCTTGGCACAGAAACGTGGGAGGTGTTGGTGATTGGCATGGAGAGATATTGGCACAGCGCAACAGCGGCGGGATCAGTCTCTGGGGACCCGGTGGCAAGCTGATAAAGCAATGCACGCCTTTGGCAGGATTCTCCGTAACGGGTATCTGCGGCAATTACCTGATCTGGCAAGAGAATTACCAGTCGCGAGTACTCAAGCTGGATACTCAGGGCGATCCCTACCCGGCCTGGGATAGTGGCGGAAATATGGCGCTCGATCCCTCGCTGAGTCAGCCTTACTATCTGCATAGCGCTTTTCTAGCTGGCGATGACGATCTTATCCTGTTCCTGGGCATCGCTAATGGTGCTGCTGATAACTATGTAGCTCAGAAGTTCAATCCTCAGGGGCAGATGCTCTTTGCTCCCTCCGGGATAACTCTCTTTCCGGAACATCCCGGCGCAGACCTGGTTCAGGCAGTACAAAACTTCTCAAACTTGGGCTTGCTGTTCTATGATGGTAGTGTATTGCGCCTGCAACGTTTTAGACCCGATGGCAGCTTCGTTAGCTCCACCGAAGGCATCGATATTGCTCAGATCACTGGTCGTCTCTACGAAGCTCGGATGGTTTATTACTATAATGGCAATTACAATGTGTACATGAGCATAGATCCCGCGCCAACGCCCAATCACTATCAAAACGACCTCTACCGCCAGGAGATAGATGCTTTAGAAGGCAGTTTGGTGGGTCCTCTGGTAACGGTTTGCACCGCTCCGGGATCTCAGCACGAGATCGAAGCGGCCAGTAGTGGATATACATCTGTCCTGGTCTGGATGGATCAGCGTGCCAGAATCATGAGCTCTTCTCAGGATAATGAATCCATATATGCAGATTTCCAAGAAACTCAGGGCAGCCCCACCGCTGATCCTCAGATCACTCCACCGGCAAGCCCCATCAGCATTCAGACCTGGCCCAATCCTTTCAGAACTTCGCTTGAGATTAGTCTGGAAGGCTGTAAGATCCAGGATGATGCTATAGTGGAAATATATAATATTCGCGGGCAACAACTACGCAGAATAGTGCTCGAACCCGGCTCTCAACAGATTATCCCTTGGGATGGGAAAGACCAATCCGGCAAGTCTTGCAGTCCCGGAATCTACTTAATAAAAGCTATTAGCGGGGATTTGAGCAGCAGCAAGAAAGTGATGCTCATACCTTAGGGAATGTGTTTGCCTCTACAAGTTAATAGTGAAAAGTTAATGGTGAATAGAGGTAAGAAGCAGCCTCCCAGCTCCACCCCTGCCGATT
>JAZHDE010000198.1:0-3254 GCA_036584515.1 Candidatus Cloacimonadota bacterium
TCCTTCCCAGACCTCGGAGAGGTTGATCTTGCGAAAGACCAGCCAGGTGATCAAAACGCTCAGGATCAGCTTCAGAGCATAACCCAGGCGTTTGAGCAGAACTGAACTCTGCTTAGGAGCCATAGAGCTCCAAGGTTTGCTTCAGGGCTTGCTCCAAAAGAGCCTGCGGCGGGGCCTGGATGTAGCCATCCTCCATCATCTTGTGACAAAGGCTGCGGGAAGCAGTGATATCCGCCGAAGCTTGAGCGTAAACCTCTTCATAGCTGAGGGATAGGCGGGCCACTCCATCTTCTATTGCCTGCATGGCAACGTCGGCTGCTTCACGGGCAAAGACTTCCGCTTCGTCCATGGTGGGAATGATGCTTTCGGGATGGATACCCCGAGCTTCGGCAAAGGCAGCCAGGCTGCGGGCAGCCCGGATCGCCATCTTATCTGTAATCTTACGAGCTCTCACCAGCAGGGCACCTTTGAGGATACCCGGAAAACCGCAGGAATTATTGATCTGATTAGGGAAGTCCCCTCTACCTGTAGCCACAATGTAGGCTCCGGCAGCTTTGGCGTCGTAAGGATAGATCTCCGGAACAGGATTGGCACAGGTGAAGACTATGGATTTGGGGCTCATCAGCCGTATCCACTCCGGCTTGATGGTATCCGGCCCGGGAGTGGAGAGGGCGATCAGGATATCCGCTCCCTGCATGGCTTCTTCCATGGTATTCAAGCACTTAGGGTTGGTCTTGCGCGCCAGTTCCCACTGCTTGAATTTCGAGATAGAGCTCTCCAGATCGCTGCGCCGGGGATGCAGGGCACCTTTGCTGTCAAAGATCACCAGTCGCTCGGGATTGAGCCCGCTTTGCAGGAGGAAAGAAGCAATTGTGGTATTGGAAGCACCGGCACCGTATAGTACAACGCTGCAACTATCTATGCTGCGATCTGTTAATTTAAGAGCATTGATCACGCCAGCCAGAGTAACGGAGGCCGTACCCTGAGCATCATCGTGCCAGACGGGGATATTGCAGTGCTCGCGCAGTTCATCCAGCACCTTGTAGCAATTGGGCTGGGATATATCTTCCAGATTCACGGCTCCCACGGAGGGCTCCAGCATTTTCACAAATTCTATCAGTCTATCCGGATCGGGTTTACCATCGCTACCCCGGTTATTCACACAGAGCGCCATGGCATCAAAGCCGCCCAGATACTTCATTAGCATGGCCTTGCCTTCCATCACTCCCAAGCCTCCGGCAGGACCGCAATCGCCATCGCCCAGCACCCGGGTGCTATCTGAAACCACAGCCACCAGATTGGCACGATTGGAGAGATCAAAGCTGCGGTCATAATTGTCCCGGATAGTGGTGGAAACGCTGGAGACGCCGGGAGTGTACCAAACGTTGAACCAATTGAAACCCCAGATCCCTGCCTTGGGCAGGCTTTGCATTTTGCCTTGGTAGTTCTCGTGCATCATAAGTGAAACTTGCTTCAGGAAATATGTCTGTGCGGCAGCAATCTGTCCGGCGGGGAAGAGCTGGCCAAAAACATCCCGGAGATTGCTCAGATCGAGCTTGAGATCGTGCATCGTTTTCTACTCCTGCTACTTAAGTGACTGCCAAAAGGCAAATCCTATGCTGAAACCCTTTAAACTATCGGGATATCTTGTCAAGGATCAAGTGCCAGACTTGACAAACAATGGCTTATGGCAGATACTGGCGTCATGAAAAAGATACTGCTCCACGCTATCAACAGCTCCTGGTCCCACAGTTGCCTCTCGCTCTATTACCTGAGCAGCCAGATCCGTGATCTGCCTTACCAGGTCGTCCACAGCTCTTCCACGCTCAAGGATGATCCTCTGGAGGTTCTGGAAGAACTGGTGCGCCAATGCCCGGATATCCTCTGTCTGCCGGTTTACATCTGGAACAGATACTATCTGGAGCCGCTCCTGAGGCCGCTCCTGAGTCTTTTGCCACATTGCATCTTTGTCTTGGGTGGACCGGAAGCCACAGAATTGAAACTCTCCGGCCTGGTAGATCTGTTTTGTCCCAATAGACTTATCAGAATCTCAGGACCCGGGGAGAAAGCTTTTCGGAAGCTGGCTGAAGCGGGATTTAGGACTGAAGATCCGGAACTGGAGGGGGATAACTACCCTCTGAGTGACTTGCCTTTTCCCTATTCTGAGGCAGATCTACAGGCTCTGGAAGGCAAGCTGATCTATTACGAAACAAGCCGGGGCTGTCCCTATGGCTGCATCTATTGCCTCTCTGCCACGGACAGGAGGAATGAGAAACGTTTTGAGCTCTCCCGTCCCGAAGAGATTGATACACTGAAGACAGAGCTGAACCTGCTGCTCTCAGCCAAACCCCGCACTCTGAAGTTTGTGGATCGTAGCTTCAATACGGACAAGCGTTTGGCGCATATTGTCTGGAAGCATATTCTGCAGCATCCCCAGCCTTCTGTCTGCCATTTTGAGATCTATCCCGATCTGATCACGGATGAAGATATTGCCCTGCTCTCAGCAGCACCCGAAGATCTTATCCGCTTCGAGATCGGCATCCAGAGCACCAATCCTGCCATTCTGAAGACCAGCGGCAGGACGATGAATTGGAGCGCGTCCAAAGACAAGTTGCTGCATCTGCGCCGGGATACCAAGGTGCTCTGCCACTGCGACCTATTGATCGGACTGCCCGGAGAGAACTACCAATCCATCCTGAATTCGATCGACGAGGTGATGGATCTGAGGCCGCACGAGTTGCAATTGGGCACTCTCAAGATTCTGCCGGATACGCCGATGCACCGCCTGGCAAAAGAATTGGGCTATCTCTGGCAGCAGGAACCACCCTACCGGACTTTGGCTTCCGATGCTTTGTCATTTGCAGAACTCTGTCGTCTGGATCATCTGGCGCACATCGTCAATCTCTACTGGAATAAGGGAGAGGAGCGAAGCCTGTGGTTGGAAGCGCTCAAGCAAAGAAAGGCTTCGGAAATCTTTACTGCTTTGATGGAATACCACTTGGAGCATAGTATCCAGTTCCATTCTGTGGCCGCAAAAAGAAGAGTGGAGATAGTGAGGGAAGTCCTGGGGAAGTGACGAGTGACGAGTGACAAGAGCCGCGCTGCTACAGCTTCGCATAGTGGAAGCGACATCTTGTCGCTTTTGGGTAGTAACGAGTAACGAGTGACCAGTGACGAGAGCTGCGCTGCTACCGCTTCACATAGTGGAAGCGACATCTTGTCGCTTAACAGTGATTAGGGATTAGGGACTAGGG